>JBDTQC010000181.1:0-6709 GCA_039932405.1 Ideonella sp. | reverse complement strand
ATTTCAATGGGTTGTTGTGGGCGGCCAGCGTGCTGCTGATTCGCGGGTGACAGGTTTCTCAGGCGCCAACATCGACTGGCGAAGCCTTGGACTTGGAGCCGATGGAATGGCCGAGTTGGTTCAAGGCACCACCGAGCGAATCGAATCCCCTCGCCACTTCGTTCTTGGCCCAGACACCGCCACTGGCCAACTTGTCGCCGACGGCGCGAGCCTCTGACACTCCAGCCGACGCAGCTGACTTCGCCTCGTCACCGGTCCAGGCTGCCGCCTCTTCGAGGCCCTGCGCAGCGGCCTTCAATTCGTAGCCCGCATCATCGTAGGCCTTGCGCGACCAGGATTCGGCAGCCTTTGCGCGGTGCGCAAGCGCGAGCGCGCGGTCCGTCCGGGCGAAAGCCTGATCCATGTCCTTCCGCGCCTTCACCGCACCCTTGTCCAGATCTCGCGCGGAACGGTCCAGATCGGCGCTGGCGGCGTCCAGTCCCCGCTTGGCTTCGCCCGCCGTGCGGGCCGACTCCAGCCGCACATAGGCCGCCGCCTTGCGAACTTCGGCTGCGGCGGCCGCGTAGTCCTTCTTCGCGAATGCTTCGGCCGCGGCACCGAAGTGCCGCTGGGGTTCATCGGCGACCGGAAACCAATCGGCCACGTCCGTCACCAGCCAGCGACGCTCCAGGTCGGCACGCGCAGCCCTGTCCAGCGTCTTGTCGAGCGCGGCAGTCGAGACCAGCTTGCCCGACTTGATCTGCACCGCGGTTGCAGCCAGTTTCCTGGCCAGTGCCGCCAGTCGATCGTGTGTCGTGTGGGCCAGCTTCAGGTCGGCGGCGGCGCGGCGGCGGTCGATCTTGCCGGCGCGGTCGGCCTGCACCTGCAGGGCGCTCGCAGCGGCCGACATGGCTTCGGCTGCCTTCGCGTTGTCCTTGTCGGACAGCGCCGTACGCGCGTCCCGCAGTGCCCTGCTGACATCGTCGAGCACCGGGGTGTAGGTCGTGTCGTTGTACTCGATCCATTCGGTGGGTGATCTGGCCTTCAGCAGCGCCGCGCTCGCCGAGGCGGCAGCGGCATCGGGTGCAGCAGCCGTTGCGGTGGTTTGCGCGCTGTGGGCTGTCGGGGCGGCGACTGCCTGCGAGGGCAGTTGGCCAAGGGTCAAGGCGGCCGCGGCCGCAATGAGACTGATTCGAAATGTCATGATGGCTCCCTGAGCAGATGGACTTGATCACCACGCACAGCGCGGCTCGAGAGGTGTGATCGTCACTGCGTGCCGGCGTGCGATTGCACATCGGTGCTGCCTGCGGAACTGAGAACTTCGTGGGCGCGCCGGATGTCGCTGGCGCCGCCGTGCACGATGACGAGGAATTTGTCCGCCTTCAAGGCGGTTTCATAACGCAGCACCGAGTCCTTGGGGATGCCCAGCGACGTCAGTGCACCGACCAGCGCGCTCAAGCCGCCACCCACCACAGCGCCTTGCAGGCCACCGGCGATGGTTGCGGCGATCGGTCCGAGGACGACGATGTGGCCGACCACCGGCACGAACAGCAGCGCCGAGCCGAACAGCACGCCCGCCAAACCACCCCAGAAAGCACCCAGCTTGCCGAAGAAGCGCACACGGTCGCCCGCATTGAAATAACCCACCACGTGCTCTTCGGTGTGGTACTCCTTGCCGAGAATCGAGATCGTCTTCATGTCGAAGCCGGCCTTGGCCAGCTTGCGGACGGCCGCTTCGGCCTGGGTATGCGCCTCGTAGACGGCAACTGCGATATCGGTCTTGCTCATGGTGTGCTCCTGATGCGGGTCTGACGGTTGGCCGGTCTGCCAATCGATGCCCCGACTGTAGGAACGCGCCGAGTCCGGCGGGAGTGCCGAAAGTCACTTGTCAGGCAGCGCCTTGGTCACAAAGTGGGCACTGCATCGGGACCGGTTGACGTGCCGAATGACATGCGGCGGCGATCGCAACGGGCGCGCGACGGCGGTGACGCTTTGCCGCCGCGGGCAGGGATGCGAGCCATCCCAGCTTTCGTTGTCGGCCGATCGTGACCAATGCCCACCAAAAATGGTGACGGCTGGCACCAGACAGGTCGTGCTGGAACAGCTACGGTTTGTAGACGGTCAACACGCAATGCGCAGCAAGTGCTGCCCATCGTCGAGACCGCGGCAATCCGATTGCCGGCGAATTTACCAACCTGGAGAAGATCATGAACATCAAACAAGCCAATCAGATTCCTGCACGCCGGGCGCCACATCGCGTCGCTCGCGGCGCACTTGCACTTGCCGCCGCTGTTGCCCTTGGCAGCGTGTTCACCCTCGCCGAGGCGGCGAGCACGCCGTCGGCTGCCGCGCCATCCACGTCCGCAGCGGCCAATTCGGGTGACAAGACCGATGCGCTGCTGAGGTTTTCGCAGGCCGGCCACGATGCCTTCGACCGAATCCGCATCGCCCGCGTCGACCTGTTCGACGGCAAGACCGATGCGGCCATGAAGGAGATGAAGGCGGCCCAGCTTTCGCTCATCACTGCCAAGGCAGAAGCGCCGACTTTCTCCACCACCACGCGGACCAAGGAGATGGGCAAGGTGGTCGGGACCAGCAAGGACTCGTTCACGGCCCAGGCGGTGCCGGTGGGAGGCGACCTCGTCCTGGCCGACAACTTCCAGTTGACAGAACAGCACAAGCCGGTGCTCGCGAAGGCGAATGAGCACCTGGCCAATGGCAACAAGAAAGCTGCCGTCGAAGTGCTCAAGGCAGGCGACATCGACGTGTCGTACAACCGCCAGTGGCTGCCGATCAGCAGTGCCGAAAAAAACCTCGACAAGGCCATCAGCCTGACCACCGCCAAGCACTTCTATGACGCCAACCTGGCACTGAAGGCGATCGAGGACGGCGTGCAGACCGACAGCGTCAACTTCGACGTGCCGCCGGCCACCTCGTGACCGATCGGCCCACGCTGGCCGGACGCCGCCAAGGCACGCTTCACGCGTCGAATTCGACGGCGACACGCGTGCCGCGCCCGGTCTGGCTGAGCAACTCGAATCGGCCACCGATCAATTCGGCTTGTTCCTCAATTCCGCGCAAGCCGTAGTGCCCCGGTCGCTGAACGGCCGGGTCGAAGCCCACGCCGTCGTCGGCAATCTCCAGTCGCAGGCGTTGCGCGACAACAGCATCCCCACGCGGACCATTCACATTGGACACCGCATACAACTGCAGCCGCAGGCTGCGCGCCTTCGCATGACGCTCGACGTTGCGCAGCGCCTCCTCGGCGATTCGAAAAACCGCCTCGGCATGCTGGTTGGCGAGCTCTGCAGCGGCCGGCTCGGCCTGCAGCGTCGCGTCCAGCCCGGTGCGTTCACGAAAGCGCACCAGCAAGTCCTGCAAGGCCGGGCCCAGGCCGCTCTCGCGCACCCCGTTGTGGCGCATCTGGGTGATCGCGCCGCGGGCATCCGACAAGCCGCTGACGGCGACCTCCTCGATGCGTTCAAGCTCGGCTTCCAGTTCGCCATCGGCCCAGCGGTTGCGCAGCTTGCGCACCATCCGGATCTGCGTCAGCAAGGCCATCAGCGAATGCGCCAGCGTATCGTGCAGATCGCGCGCCAGGCGCAGTCGCTCGCGCGTTACGGCAGCATGGCGGGCATCTTCCGCGAGGCGTTCGATGCGCGCGGTTCGTTCGACCACTCGGGCGTCGAGCTCGGCATTGAGGGTGCGCAAGGCCTGCTTCTCCTGCTGCAGATGGCCCACCAGCTCAGCCAGCGTGGCGCCGATGCGGCTGACCTCGTCCTTGCCGGTCGGCACCGCAATCGCCTGCGCTGCGCCACTGCGCACCACAAGGGCCTGACTGGCCAGCATCGACAGACGCCGCGTCAGCGCGCGCGTCGCCCAGACACCCGCCGCCGCAGCCGCCAGCCCGGCCAGCAACACGCTGAGAAAGACCACGCGCCACGTGGCCCGCGCCGGCTCGAGTGCAGTCACCGCATCCTGGCGAATCACCAGGGCCCATCCGGGTCCGCCGTCGGCCTGCCGGTGTTGCGCAGGGTGGCCGACCAGATAGGCCCCGCCCTCCGACAGATCGCCAGACCCCGGCACTCCGCGTCCCAGCCACGCTGCGGGACCGACCAGCACCGTACCGTCATCGGCAGTCAGCAGCAGGCTGAGCCCGCGCTGGGTGTCCAGAGACCGCAGCAGCTCGGTTTGCAGGTGCTCAACCCACCGCCACGCGAGCTGCGCACCCAGCACACCGACGTTGCGACCAGCTGCGTGGGTGAGCGGCACCGCCAGGGTGATGAAGCGCGACGCATCTGCATCTGCCACGGGAGGCAACACGGCGGCAAGCAGTGGCGCCTGCTGAACCCCACTCAGAAAGCGCCCGCTGCGCCCGCGCTGGAACCATGGCCGTGCCGAGACATCAGCGCCTTCCAGCATGCCATCAGTAGCGGCGGTGACATGCCCGAGTTGATCGGCAACCCCCAGCCAGGCAAACTCAGGGAACTGGTCCCGTACCGCGTCCAGGTGCCGGCGCAGCGCCTGATTGCCACGATCGCTGGAGGCAATGATCTGCGCGGCAGTGGCCTGCACAACGGATCGGCGCGTTTCCAGACTCATCGACAGGGCGTCGCGGATCTGGTTGGCGAACTGCGTCAGCAGCCGCTCGCTGTCGGACCTCACCCGGCTTTCGGCCTCGCTGGCCGCCAGGCTGGCTGCAATCAGGGCCGCCACGGTGACGACAATGCACACCGACCAGCCGATCGCTGCCGCCAGATGCAGCCGCGGATCGAGTCGCTGCCAGAGGTTCACCCGAGCTCCTTCGTGCTATGCACCCGGGGACCGAAAGTCCGGTTCGTCACTGTTCAAGCACCGCATCGCTGGGCTAAGCTGCCATTCATGGTGCTGGCCCTGCGCTCTTGGTTGATCACCGCCATGCCGCGCATTGTCCGCCTGCGGCCTGGATGCGCTGCCACACAGGCGGGGCGTGCCGGTGGACGCGCGGACGCGCTGCACAACGGCAGCGACGTGAACGATGCCGAAGCCGATGCCCCAGAATTGCCCATGACCATGGAACACGATGCTGCCCCCCGCCCTGCGCTGCGGCTGCTGATCGTCGATGACCAGCCGCTGATCCGCCGCGGACTGGCGATGATGCTTGCGGCCGAGGATGGCATCGAGATCGTCGGCCAGGCCGCAGACGGTCTCGAGGCCATCGAGATGACCCTGGCCAACTCGCCAGATGTGGTCGTGATGGACCTGCAGATGCCGCGCGCCAGCGGCGTGGTGGCCACGCGCGAGATCACCGCGCAACGGCCGGCCACCCGCGTGGTCGTGCTGACGACCTACGACCAGGACGAACTGGTATTCGAGGCCATCCGGGCCGGTGCGCGAGCCTATCTGCTGAAGGACGCGTCGGTGGCCGATGTGCTGGAGACGGTGCGTGCGGTTCACCGGGGAGAATCGCGGCTGTCGCCGTCCATCGCACGCAAGGTGATGGACCAGTTCCGCACCCTCAGCGCGCAGCCACCAGGTGCCGCTGCGGCGGGCGAGCCGGCCATTTCGACGGCCGTTGCTGCGCCCACTGCAATGCCGGGTTCGCCGGCCACACGCCACACCATCACCGAGCCGTTCGAGGATCCGCTCACCGACAAGGAGGAGCGCATCCTCGAGCTGCTGTCGCAAGGCAAGAGCAACAAGCAGATCGCTGCCGCCATTTTCCTGGCCGAAGGCACCGTGAAGAACTACGTCAGCCGCATCATGGACAAGCTGCATGCGCACAGCCGGACCGAGCTGGCGGTGCGGGCCGTGGTCCGACGCGGCTGACGAGGGCTCCGCCTCCAGCGCAGCAAAGCCGAGCGCCGCGATCTGGTCGGATCGGGTCGCGTCCTTTGTCATCTGTATCGGCCCGGGCAACACCACGCACTTGGCGACGCCTCGACAAGCGATCCATCCGGTGACCAAGGTCACGGCGCCCACCTGAATCGAAAGTGGCCGACGGCACTGGGCACCTGTCGCGCAGCGCCTGACACTGGATCTCAGTTCGGCGCAAGTGCCGCGGCGATGGCCGCAAGCCGACCCGGCACGTCGCGCCGCAACCGAACCAGGAGCGCGCCATGTCCAACAAGAAATCTTCCGCCGGCTTTCAGCCCGATCCGCAGCGCCGGTTCTGGCTCAGCGCCGCCGGCACCGTGGGCGGCATTGGCGTTGTCGCCACCGCCGTGCCCTTCGTGTCGTCGTTCGCCCCGAGTGAGCGCGCCAAGGCCGCGGGTGGCCCGGTCGAGGTCGACGTGTCCGACATCCAGCCCGGTGCCACCAAAACGGTGGAGTGGCGCGGCAAGCCGGTGTGGGTGGTGCGTCGCACAGCGGCGATGCTGGCTTCGCTGCAAGGTCATGATCAGGAACTGGCCGATCCGAAATCGCTGCGCGACCAGCAACCCGCCGATGCGCAAAACGAAACCCGTTCGATCCGCCCGGATGTATTCGTGGCGATCGGCATCTGCACCCACCTGGGCTGCTCGCCGAACGCGATGCCTGCCAACTCAGCCAATCCCAGCCTGCCGCAAGACTGGCCGGGCGGCTACCTGTGCCCTTGCCATGGCTCGACTTTCGATGGCGCCGGCCGCGTCTTCAAGGACAAGCCCGCACCGACCAATCTCGAAGTGCCGTCATACCGGTTTACCAGCGAGACCTGGCTGTTGATCGGCGACGAAACGGGTTGAGCAGGGGCGCTGATAATCGCGCCCCA
>JBDTQC010000180.1:0-6715 GCA_039932405.1 Ideonella sp. | reverse complement strand
CCGCCTTGCCGATGCCGCCATAGACGACCAGCGCCTGCGGATTTTCGGCCACTTCGGGATCGAGGTTGTTCTGGATCATCCGGTAGGCTGCCTCGGTGAGCCAGCTGCGGCAGGCCAGCTCGGTGCCGCGCGGCGCCCGCACCGTGCGAGGGCCGCTGGCCGGCTTCGAGGAACCGGACGTCGGCAACGCGGATTCACTGCGCTCAGGCACGGAAAGGTCAGTCATCGTGATCTCCTCGGTCAACATCGGGGCAAGCAGAATGTACTTGTCTAGACAAGTGAACGCAAGCGCTGCGAATCGGTGAATTCCCGGATGTTCGAACGCTTTGTTTCACTTGTCTAGACAGGGAGGGTCGAACTACACTGCCCGGATGGACATTGCCACCCGCGCCGCGCATCCGCCGTATCTGCGCGTCAAGCTGCACCTCAAGCAGGAATTGGGACAGGGTCGCTGGCGGCCTGGCGAGTTGATGCCGTCCGAGTCCGAGCTGGTCGCGCAGTTCGGGGTCAGCCGCATGACCGTCAACCGCGCGCTGCGCGAATTGCAGGCCGAGGGCCTGATCGAGCGGGTGCAGGGAGTGGGCACTTTTGCGGCCCAGTTGCACCGCATCTCTTCGACCCTGACGATCCGCAATCTGCAGGAAGATATCGAGGCACGCGGCCACGCCCACCATGCCGAGGTGCAGTTGCAGCGCGAAGAGGTAGCCGGCGCGGCACTGGCGCTGCAACTCGGGTTGGCGCCGGGTGCAACAGTCTTTCACACGTTGATCGTGCACCACGACAACGGCGTGCCTTTGCAATGCGAAGACCGATACGTCAACCCGGCCGCGGCACCCGACTATCTGCAGGTCGATTTCAAGCACACCACGCCGACCAGCTATCTGCTGGCAGTCGCACCCATGTGGGACGCGCAATATACGATCGAGGCAGGCAAGGCATCAGCCGACGAAGCGCGGTTGCTCGACATCCCGCCCGGCGAACCCTGTCTGGTGATCGTGCGGCGCACCATCTTCCGCGGCGTTCCGATCACCTTGGCACGGCTGGTCCATCCGGGGTCACGCTACCAGTTGCAAGGCAGCTTCAGCCCATGAAGCCCATCGTCACCTCACAGCTGCTGCCGCAGCCCTGGAAAAACGGTGGTGGCGTGTTGCGCGAACTGCTGTTGAAGCCGGCTGGCGAGGCCTGGCAGGTTCGCGTCGCGGTCGCCGATATCGAGGCCGATGGCCCGTTCTCCGAATTTCCCGGCGTCGAACGCTGGTTCACGCTGCTGGAAGGTGCCGGTGTGGAGCTGACCTTGGGCGAGCCTGCACAGACGTCGATCAATCGCCTGACGCCCGGCAGCCCGCCGCTGTGTTTCGATGGTGGCACGCCCACGCGGTGCCGCTTGCTGGGCGGCAGCGTACGGGCTCTGAATCTGATGTTGCGCGGCGCGCTCGGCCGCACCGAGCCGGTAGTCGACGGCCAATCGTGGAGCGCCGATGCAAGCAGCTGCGGGATCTATTCAAGCGTGGCAGGGCGCTGCAACGGCATCCAGATGCCAGCCGACAGCTTGTTGTGGTTCGATGCAGCGCCAGCGTCCCTGAGTTTCACGGCGAGTGCTCACTGTCCCGGCACGTCGGCCTGGTGGCTGGCCGCAACTGCACAGGCGTTGTGATGAAGACGATCTGGCGCAATGCGACCCTGACCACCTTGGCGGGCGACCATGGCTGGGGCTTGATCGAACGCGGTGCGGTGGTCTGCGAGGGAGCCGAGATCAGCTGGGTCGGTCCGCAGGCGGAACTTCCCGCCGATCTCGGCGACGCCGTCGAACACGAACTGGGCGGCGCCTTGTTGACGCCCGGTCTGGTCGACTGCCACACCCACCTGGTCTACGGCGGCAACCGGGCGCATGAATTCGAACAGCGCCTCGAAGGGGCGAGTTATGAAGACATCGCGCGCAGCGGCGGCGGCATCGCGTCGACGGTCGCCGCCACCCGCAACGCCTCCGATCGCACCCTGCATGCCGGCGCCTTGGCGCGTGCGCGTTCGCTGCTGGCGCAAGGTGTCACCACACTCGAAATCAAGTCAGGCTACGGACTCAGCGCCGAGCACGAGGCGCGCTGCCTGCGCACCGCGCGCCGGATCGGCCGCGAACTGGCGTTGACCGTGCGCACCACTTGCCTGTCCGCGCATGCGCTGCCGCCCGAATTTGCTGGCCGGCCAGACGATTACATCGATGCCGTCTGCGCGTGGCTGCCAGCACTGGCCGCCGAAGGGCTGGTCGATGCCGTCGATGCTTTCTGCGAAGGCATCGGGTTCACGCTGGACCAGACGCGTCGCATATTCGATGCTGCACGAGCCGCCGGTCTGCCGGTCAAGCTGCATGCCGAACAACTGAGCGATCAGCATGGCGCGGCGCTGGCCGCGCAATACGGCGCCTTGTCGTGCGATCACCTCGAGTTTCTCGGCCGCGACGGCATTCAGGCGATGGCCAAGGCCGGCACGGTTGCGGTGCTGTTGCCCGCCGCCTTCTACTTCCTGCGCGAAACTCGCCTGCCACCGGTACAAGGCTTGCGCGACGCCGGGGTGGCAATGGCACTGGCCACCGATCACAACCCCGGCTCGGCGCCGTTGCTGGCGCCGCTGCTGGTGCTGAACATGGGATGTACGCTGTTTCGCCTGACGCCAGAAGAGGCGGTGCGCGGGATGACGGTCAATGGCGCGCGTGCGCTCGGCCTGCCTGACCGGGGTCGACTGGCAGACGGGCAGCGTGCCGATTTCGTTGTCTGGGACGGCGAGCATCCGCGTGAACTCTGCTACTGGATCGGCCGCGATCCGACCATCCGTGTGATCAGCGGCGGCGAGGAAACAGGATCATGACTGACACCAACACAGCCAACCATCAGGTCTTCACCCTTCATAAGGGCAGCCGCCCGCTGCTGATCAGCGTGCCGCATGTGGGCACCCTCATTCCGGACCACTTGCGCGATTTGTACGTGCCACGTGCGCTGGCTGCCGAAGATACCGACTGGCTGCTCGACGATGTCTACGCATTCGCCAAGGATCTCGGCGCCAGCCTGCTGGTGCCGCGCTACTCGCGTTACGTGATCGACCTGAACCGGCCGCCGAGCAATGCGCCGATGTATCCCGGGGTCAACAACACCGAGCTGTGCCCGACCCATTTCTTCACCGGCGACCCGCTGTACCGCGACGGCTGCGAGCCCGACGATGTGCAGATTACCGATCGGATCGCCACCTATTGGCGGCCTTATCACGATGCGCTGGCTGGTGAGTTGGCCAGGCTGAAGGCCGAACACGGCCACGTCGTGTTGTGGGACGGGCACAGCATCAAGACCGAATTGCCATGGCTGTTCGAGGGCGCATTGCCGGCGCTGAATCTCGGCACGGCCGATGGGCAGGCTTGTGCACCGGCCTTGCGCGACCACCTGCAATCGGTGCTGCAAGCGCAAGGCGATTTCACCCAGATCGTCGACGGCCGCTTCAAGGGCGGCCACATCACCCGTCACTACGGGCGACCAGCCGACGGCATCCATGCGATTCAGCTGGAAATGTGCTGGAACACCTACATGGTCGAACAGGCACCGTTCAAGCAGCTCGATCAGCAACGTGTGGGCCGGCTTCAGCCGCTGCTGCGCAAACTGCTGCAAACCACGCTGGACTGGCAGGGATGACCGACAGCGCGCAAGCAGACGCTGGCCGCAAGTTGTGGGCAGCGCGGGCCTGGCTAGACGGTGGCTGGCACGACCATGTGCTGCTGACGATCGATGCGAGCGGTTGCTGGTCGGCGGTGACGCCGGGCGTCACCACAGCGCCGGCCAGCGCGCAAATCCTGGCGGGGCCGGCGTTGCCAGGCCTGGTCGATGCGCACAGCCACAGCTTCCAGCGCGCCTTCGCCGGCCTGTCGGAACGGCGCGAAGATGCAGCCGACGATTTCTGGTCGTGGCGCGAGCGCATGTACCAGGTCGCATTGCGCATCGGCCCGCAGGCCTTGCGCGCCATCGCGGCGCAACTGGCGGTGGAACTGCTGCAAGGCGGCTATACACAACTGGTCGAGTTTCACTACCTGCAGCACGATCGAGACGGCCGACCGTACGCGGACCCGCTGACCCTGGGCTGGGCCATTGCCGATGGCGCGGCCGATGCCGGAATCGGCCTGACGCTGATGCCAGCCATCTACGAACGCGCAGGTTTCGCCCAGCCGGCCTTGCGCGAAGATCAGCGACGTTTTCGGGCCGGTGCCGACGATGTCTGGGCCGCAGCCGATAAGATCGCCAACAGCGGCCGGCCGAATCTGAGCGCCGGTCTGGTGATCCACTCGCTGCGTGCAGCAGCGCCCGAATCGATCCACCAGCTGCGCGCACTGGCAGAAGGTTTCGCAGGACCGATCCACATTCACGTGGCCGAGCAGACTGCCGAAGTCGCCGACTGCCAGGCCGCCACCGGGCAGCGGCCAATCGAATGGCTGGCCGCCCAGGGCCTGCTCGACCGGCGTTGGCAACTGGTCCATGCGACCCACGTAGTACCCGGTGAAATCGACTCCGTGGCGGCCAGCGGCGCAGGCATCGTGATCTGCCCGGTCACCGAAGCCAACCTCGGTGACGGACTGACCGATCTGCCGCGCTGGCTTGCGGGCGGCGTGCCGATCGCCATCGGCTCGGACAGCCACGCCGCGCGCGATGCGCTCGAAGAGCTGCGCTGGCTCGAATACGGCCAGCGGCTGGCGCTGCGCCAACGCAATGTGTCGGCGGCGCCGCAAGCCGGCCAGCCGTCGACGGCAGCGCGCCTGCTCGAGCGCGTGATCCCGGGCGGTGGCATCGCCGCAGGTTTCAAACACTGGGGCCTGATCGCGGGGGCGCGCGCCGATCTGCTGGTGGTCGATCCCGCTGCCGCGCCGTTGCTTGGCATGCCGGCAAACAGAACCCTCGACGCTTTGGTGTTCTCGAGCCCGGCGCGGCCCTGGCGCGATGTGATGGTGGCCGGACAATGGGTGGTGAAAGATCACCAGCATCCGCATGGCGCCGCCATCGCTGCGCGCTTTTCAGATGTGCTGAATGAATTGTGGCGCGACGACGCCAGCGTCTGACCGCCCGGATCGAAGACTCGAACTGATCAGAATCTTCCGAGGATCTTCCAGGATGGCACGCAAGGATCACGCGTCGGAAACCCCCGCCACCCGCTGGTTGAAAGCGCAGGGCATCGTCTACACCGAACACCTGTACGACTATGTCGACCATGGCGGCACGGCCGAATCAGCGCGCCAGCTCGGGGTCGCCGAACACGATGTCGTGAAGACGTTGGTGATGGAAGACGAAACAGGCAAACCGCTGATCGTGCTGATGCATGGCGACCGCCAGGTCAGCACAAAAAGCCTGGCGCAGCAAATCGGCGCCAAGCGGGTTCAACCCTGCCAACCCGAGGTCGCGCAACGCCACAGCGGCTACTTGGTGGGCGGGACGTCACCGTTTGCGACCCGCAAGCCGATGCCGATCTATGTCGAGGAAACAGTACTGCAGATCGGTCGCATCTATATCAACGGTGGCCGGCGCGGCTATCTGCTGGGCATCGATCCGACATGGCTGATCGAACGACTCGGGGCAATACCGATTCACTGCGCGTCGAGTGGGAATTGATACCCACTCAACACGCTGCGATCAAGTCTGCGGAGATGTCGTCACCACTTCGCCGTTCTTGACCGGCAGCGTGGCGCCGGGCTTGAATGTGGTGCGCACCTTGCCTTCCTTGCCTTCGAGGCGGTACGTCACGTTGTAGCCGACCAGCTTCTGCGATTTTTCGTTGACGGTGTGGCAGCGTCGTTCGGACGTGGTGGTGACGTCGTTGTTCTGCATGTTCTTCTGGACCCGGTTGCCCGCGTAACCGCCAGCTGCCGCGCCCGCGATGGTCGCCAAAGTCTTGCCGCTGCCGCCACCGATCTGGTTGCCGAGCAAGGCACCTGCCACGCCGCCGATCGCGGTACCCGCAATGCGCTTCTGATCCTGGACCGGCGCCTGATGCTGCACGGCCACGTTTTCACAGCGCTCGTGCGGGTTGACTACCGTTTCGGTGACCTCCTTGACGGCCACGACATCGGCAAACTTGGGTTCATTGAGCGTCTTGTAGCCCGTCACGGCTCCAGCTCCCAACACCACCATGGCCAACCCACCGACCGCCATTCCCTTGATCATCGACTTGTCCATCATCGTTCCTTTTGGTTTGGTTCCGCATGCCAGTCGAGCCCAGGTGACCAGCAAAACAAGTTGCTTGGCACCGGCATTCGAATGGCAAACAGATCGTCACCGCGAACCCGTGGGCAGCGTGTGCGAACATGCCGTGGCCGCTTGTAGGCCATCATCGCGATAATCCGCCTTCTCGCCTTGGCGCATCCACCCAATGACCAACCTGATCCCGTTCGCAGTCGTCGCCCTCGCCTACCTGATCGGATCGCTGTCGTTTGCCGTCATCGTCAGCCGGCTGATGGGCCTGAACGACCCGCGCAGTTACGGCTCGGGCAATCCCGGTGCCACCAACGTGCTGCGCTCAGGCAACAAGACGGCTGCGGTACTGACCCTGCTGCTCGATGCGCTGAAAGGGGCGGTGCCGGTGTTGCTGGTCGCCCATTTCGGCCCGCCCTTCGGGCTTGGCGAGGCAACCATCGCGGCGGTCGGTCTGGCGGCATTCATCGGCCATCTGTGGCCGGTGTTCTTCGGCTTCAAGGGTG
>JBDTQC010000179.1:0-6728 GCA_039932405.1 Ideonella sp. | reverse complement strand
GCGTGATTCAGGACATCGCCGCGATTGGCGCGATGTGCCGTGAGCGCGGCATCATTTTTCACGTCGACGCGGCTCAGGCTACTGGCAAGGTGCTGATCGATCTGGCCACGTTGCCGGTCGACCTGATGAGTCTGGCGTCGCACAAGACCTACGGACCCAAGGGCATCGGTGCCTTGTATGTTCGGCGCAAGCCGCGCGTGCGAATCGAGGCGCAGATGCATGGCGGTGGGCACGAGCGCGGCATGCGCTCAGGCACGCTGCCAACCCACCAGATCGTGGGCATGGGCGAGGCGTTTCGAATTGCCCGCGAAGAGATGGGCGTCGAGAACGAGCGCATCAGAGCCTTGCAGCAGCGGTTGTTGAATGGCCTGAAGGACATCGACCAGACCTTCCTGAACGGTCATCCGGACCAGCGCGTGCCGCACAACATCAACATGTCGTTCAACTACGTCGAAGGCGAATCGTTGATCATGGGCATCAAGGGCATCGCGGTGTCGTCGGGTTCGGCGTGCACCTCCGCCAGCCTCGAGCCGAGTTATGTATTGCGTGCCCTGGGCCGCAGTGACGAGCTGGCGCATTCGAGCTTGCGGATGACGATCGGCCGTTACACCACCGAGGAAGAAATCGACTATGTAGTTGCGACCTTGAAGGACCGGGTTGCCAAGCTGCGCGACCTGTCTCCGTTGTGGGACATGTACCAGGAAGGTGTCGATATCAGCACCATCCAGTGGGCTGCGCATTGACTGAATTGAATTTGCAGGAGAGCACTCATGGCATACAGTGAAAAAGTGGTCGAACACTACGAGAACCCGCGCAATGTCGGGTCGTTCGACAAGGGTGACGACACGGTCGGCACGGGCATGGTCGGCGCTCCGGCCTGCGGCGATGTGATGAAGCTGCAGATCAAGGTCAATCCCGAAACGGGGCTGATCGAAGACGCCAAGTTCAAGACCTATGGTTGCGGTTCGGCCATCGCGTCGAGCTCGCTGGTGACCGAATGGGTCAAGGGCAAATCGCTCGATGAAGCGTTGACGATCAAGAACACCCACATCGCCGAAGAATTGGCGTTGCCGCCGGTCAAGATCCACTGCTCGATATTGGCCGAAGATGCGATCAAGGCCGCAGTGACCGACTACCGCGCGAAGTCGAAGCAAGCCGCTGCGACTGAACCTGCCACGAGCCACTGATCCACATGAGCGTGACCCTGACCGAGGCGGCTGCCCGCCATGTGACACGCTACCTTGCCAAACGTGGCAAGGGTGTGGGTGTGCGGCTGGGCGTCAAGACCACTGGCTGTTCGGGCCTGGCCTACAAGCTCGAATATGCCGACGACGTGGCACCCGAAGACAAGGTCTTCGAAGGGCATGGCGTGAAGGTGCTGGTCGACCCGAAGAGCCTGCCGTATATCGATGGAACGGAACTCGATTTTGTTCGCGAGGGACTGAACGAAGGTTTCAAGTTCCACAACCCGCGCGAGAAGGATCGTTGCGGATGTGGTGAATCGTTTCGGGTCTGACTGCGCGGGTCCGGGGCTACGCTCGTTCCGGCAGCGCGGTGAGGCAGCGGGCGGGCCTGGATCAAAGGCCTGTTTCGAATATCGCGCGGGATCGAATGCTTGATGAAGTTCGACAGCGACGATTTTGAACTGTTCGGCCTGCAAAGGCGCTTCGAGCAAGACCGTGCCGAGCTGGATGCGCGCTGGCGTGCGTTGCAGGGCAAGGTGCATCCGGATCGATTCGCTTCCGATGGCGCCGCGGCCCAGCGAGCAGCGATGCAATGGGCGGTCCGGGTCAATGAAGCGCATCAACGCTTGCGCGATCCCTTGAAGCGCGCGGCATACCTGTGTGAGCTGTCGGGCGCGCCGATCGATGCCGAAAGCAATACCGCGATGCCCGGCGAATTCCTGGTGCAGCAGATGGCCTGGCGTGAGGCGCTCGACGACGCCGAAGACCTGTCGACCGTCAACCAGTTGGCCGAACAAGTCGCCTCGTTCCGTCGCGATGCGCTGGCCAGACTGCACGAAACGCTTGATCAACACGGCGACGCCATCGAAGCAGCACGACAGGTCCGGGCGCTGATGTTTGTCGAGCGATTTGCCGACGATGTCGATCGTCGGCTCGAATTGCTGGAACAACAAGAACACTGAAATGGCCTTATTGCAGATTTCGGAACCCGGAGCCGGTCCCGATCCCCATCAACGCCGCATTGCGGTCGGCATCGATCTCGGAACCACCCATTCGCTTGTTGCGGCAGTTCGCAACGGCGTGTCCGAATGTCTGCCCGATGAGCAGGGCAGGGTGATCCTGCCATCGGCGGTGCGTTATCTTCCGAACGGGCGTCGCCAGATCGGCTTTGAAGCACTCGCTGCGGCTGCGACAGACGCGAAAAACACGGTCGTTTCCGTGAAGCGATTCATGGGCCGCGGCCTGAGCGATATCGCCGATCGCACCAAGCTGCCTTACGACTTTGCCGATTCGCCGGGCATGTTGAAGCTGCACACGGTCGATGGTTTGAAGTCGCCCGTCGAGGTGTCTGCCGAATTGCTGGCGACGCTTCGTCAACGTGCCGAAGACAGCTTCGACGACGACCTGTTTGGCGCGGTCATTACCGTGCCGGCCTATTTCGACGACGCACAACGTCAGGCCACCAAGGATGCCGCCGAGTTGGCCGGCTTGAACGTGCTGAGGCTGATCAACGAACCCACGGCCGCCGCGATCGCCTATGGCCTGGAGCATGGCTCCGAGGGCTTGATCGCGGTCTACGACCTCGGGGGCGGCACCTTCGACATCTCGCTGCTGCGGCTCAGCAAGGGTGTCTTCGAGGTGATCGCGACGGGAGGCGACAGCGCCCTTGGCGGCGACGACTTCGATCATCGGTTGGCCGATTGGGCCTTGCAGCAGTCGACCCTGGCAGTCGACTCGGCACAGGACAAGCGGGCCTTGCTGGTTGCGGCTCGAGCTGCGAAGGAGAAATTGTCGACGGTCGATCACGCCAGCATTGCCTGTCCTTTGGCGGCCGGCGAGCTGGCTGTGCGCGTCACGCGAGCGGAGTTCGATGCGCTGGTCAAGCCCTTGGTCGACCGCACGGCAGTGGCGCTGCGCAAGGTCCTGCGCGATGCCAAGGCCGATCGCAGCGAGGTGCAGGGCGTTGTCATGGTGGGTGGCGCGACGCGCATGCCGACGGTGCAGGCACTGGTGGCCGAATTTTTCGGCAAACCGCCGCTGATCGACCTCAACCCCGACGAAGTTGTCGCGATCGGCGCGGCGATCCAGGCCAATGCACTCGCCGGCAACGCGGGCGCCGAAGAGTTGCTGCTGCTGGATGTGATTCCGCTGTCGCTGGGTCTGGAGACAATGGGCGGACTGGTCGAGCGAATCGTGCCGCGCAATAGCGCCATACCGACCAGCCGCGCACAGGATTTCACGACCTTCAAGGACGGCCAGACCGCGCTGGCCATCCATGTCTTGCAGGGCGAGCGTGAACAGGTCGAATTCTGTCGATCGCTGGCGCGCTTCGAGCTGCGCGGCATTCCTCCGATGACGGCAGGTGCGGCGCGCATCCGGGTCACATTCCAGGTCGATGCCGACGGGCTGCTCCATGTCAGCGCGCGTGAGCTCGGCTCGGGTGTCGAGGCCGCCGTTGCCGTCAAGCCCAGCTACGGGCTGGAGGATACCGAGATCGCGCGCATGCTGAGCGAAAGCTTCAGCACCGCGGAGGGCGACATGCGAGAACGCAGCCTGCGCGAATCGCGGGTCGATGCCGAGCGGCTGTTGCTGGCAATCAACGCGGCCTTGCGAGCCGACGGTGATCTGCTCGGCCCGGCCGATCGGCAGTCCATCGATGCCGCGATGGCGGCGCTGCAAGCGATTCGCGAAGGCGACGATCATGCCGCCATCGATACGGCTGTCGAAGCCCTGGCTGCCACCACCGAGGCCTTTGCGGCCGAGCGCATGAACCGTGGCATCCGCCAGGCATTGGCGGGTCGGCGAGTCGAAGATATCTGAAGCTGTCGAACCAACACAAGATGCCCAAGATCAAGGTATTGCCCCATGTTGAAGTCTGCCCGCAGGGCAAGGAAATCACGGCCGCTCCCGGCACGTCGATTTGCGAGGCCTTGCTCGAAAACGGTGTGGAGATCGAGCACGCTTGCGAGATGAGTGCGGCCTGCACCACCTGCCACGTCATCGTGCGTGAAGGCTTTGCGTCGCTCGGCGAGATCGAGGAAGTCGAGGAAGATCTGCTGGACCGGGCCTGGGGCCTGGAGCCGAATTCACGGCTGTCTTGTCAGGCGATCCTGGCGGACAAGGATCTCACGGTGGAAATTCCGCGCTACACCATCAATCATGCGAAGGAATTGCATTGATGCCGCGAGCGATGCCTGCGGTAGTGGAGGGAGATTGGTGTGGGGCGGAGGGCAGCGGGGTGCCGCATACACTCGCTCGATGAACGTGTTGGGCATCGAGTCTTCCTGCGACGAAACCGGCGTCGCGCTGGTATCGATCGAAGGCGATCAAATTCGACTGCGAGCGCAGGCGTTGCACAGCCAGATCGACATGCACCGGGCCTATGGTGGCGTGGTGCCTGAACTGGCTTCGCGCGACCACATCCGGCGCGTGCTGCCGCTGACCCGCACGGTACTCGCCGATGCCGGTATCGGCCTGTCCGAGATCGATCTGGTGGCCTACACCCGTGGGCCGGGCTTGGCCGGCGCGCTGCTGGTTGGCGCCGGTGTTGCCGCCGCGTTGGCAACCGCACTCGATCGTCCGCTGCTTGGCATCCACCACTTGGAAGGGCATCTGCTGTCGCCGTTCCTGTCGGCTGATCCGCCGCAGTTTCCGTTTGTCGCACTGCTGGTGTCGGGAGGCCACACCCAGCTGATGCAGGTCGACGCCGTCGGCAGTTATCGACTGCTCGGCGAAACCATCGACGACGCCGCCGGAGAGGCCTTCGACAAATCGGCCAAGCTGCTGGGTCTGCCCTACCCGGGCGGGCCTGAACTCGCCAAACTGGCGGAGCATGGCCGCGCCACGGCGTTCAACCTGCCGCGCCCGCTGTTGCACAGCGGGACGCTCGATTTTTCGTTCGCAGGGTTGAAAACCGCTGTGCGAACCCAGGCGCTGAAACTCGGTCCGGGCATCACGGACATTGAGCGCGCCGATCTGGCAGCGTCGACCCAGCAGGCCATCGTCGATGTGCTGGTTGCCAAATCGATGGCGGCACTTGAACACTGCGGTTTGCATCGGATCGTCGTCGCTGGCGGGGTCGGTGCCAATCGGCTGCTGCGCAGGCAACTCGACGCCGCCGCCGCGCGGCGTGACACGGTGGTCCACTATCCCGAGCTGGCGCTGTGCACGGACAATGGCGCGATGATTGCACTAGCCGCCGCGATGCGCGTTCAGCGCGGCATCGCGCAGGTGCAAACGCAGCCGCACTTCGACGTCAAGCCGCGCTGGGCGCTGGCCGAAGTCGGCCAGTCCGGTCGGGCGCTCTCTGATGAGCAAGCCGATTCGACAACACGTTCGCCAAGCAAGCGGAAGAGAACTGAATGACACCCACCTCACGTGCGCTGATCGATCAACTGCCCGGCTCGAAGATCCGCGAAGTCGCCGATTCGGGCATTGGACGCAGCGACCTGTTGCCATTCTGGTTCGGCGAAAGCGACGAGGTCACGCCGGAGCCGATCCGGCGCGCCGCCGCCGACTCGATTCATGCTGGCGAGACCTTCTATTCAGCCAACCTCGGCTTGCCCGAACTGCGCGAGGCGATCGCGGCCTACATGTCGAGGCTGCACTTGCCGGTGACGTCCGAGCGCATTGCGGTGTGCTCGGGCGGGGTCAATGCCTTGATGATCGGCCTGCAGGCAATTGTCGATTCCGGCGATGAAGTGGTTGCCGTGGTCCCGCTGTGGCCGAACCTGACCGCGCAGGCCAGCATTCTTGGCGCACGCGTCAAGCGGGTCTCGCTTCGATTCGATGCCGAAGGCGGCTGGCAACTTGACGTCCCGGCGCTGCTCGAGCAGATCGGTCCACAGACGCGGGTCTTGCTGGTGAATGCGCCGAACAATCCGACCGGCTGGACCTTGTCGGCCGCCGAGCAGGCGCAGATCCTGGCTCATTGCCGGCAGACCGGCACCTGGATCGTTGCCGACGAGGTCTACGAGCGCGTTTTTTTCGGTCCCGCCGGCGCGCCTGCGCCGTTCGCACCCGCCACCGCACCGAGCTTTCTCGATCAGGCGACGCCCGAAGACCGGCTGATCGTCGTGCACAGTTTCTCCAAGAGTTTTCTGATGACCGGCTGGCGGCTCGGCTGGATGGTGGTGCCGCCGCGCCTGGCGCCGGCGGTCGGCAAGTTGATCGAATTCAATACCTCTTGCTCGCCGGTATTCGTGCAGCGCGCCGGCCTGGCCGCCTTGCGCGTCGGGGAGCCCATGGTTGCCGAGGTGGTCGCCAAGCTGCGCCGGTGTCGGGATACCTTGCTGCCGTTGCTCATCGAAACGCCGCGGGTGCGGGTTGCCACGCCGGAAGGCGGCATGTACGCCTTCTTCCAGGTCGAGGGCGAGAACGATTCGCTGGTCTTTGCCAAGCGGCTGGTCCGCGAGGCTGGACTCGGGCTGGCGCCAGGTGCAGCGTTCGGTGACGAAGGGGAGGGCTGGCTGCGCTGGTGTTTCGCATCGCGCGAGCCCGCACGGCTGGTCGAAGGGGTGGCGCGGCTGCGACGCACAATCGGGC
>JBDTQC010000178.1:0-6732 GCA_039932405.1 Ideonella sp. | reverse complement strand
AGGCGGCGGCCTGCTCGTGCGCCATGAAGTGCGAGCGACTCTGATTACGCTCCGCCAGCAGCTTCCACTCGCGGCTGTCCACCATCCGGCGGCAGGCATCTTCCCAGTACAACACTTCGTCGGCGCGGATGCCCTTGGGAGCGATGATGCCGAGTGCGGAGCTGAAGGTCGAATCGACGCCGGCCTCGCGCCAGGTCGGAACGTCGGCGAAGCTGCCGCCCAAGCGCTTCTCGGAGCTCACCGCCAAGACCCGGATCTTTCCCGCATCCATCATCGCGATCACATTGGGCGTGGTCGAGGCGACGACTTCAAGGTGACCTCCTGCCAGCGCGACGATCGAGTCGGATGACGACTTGAACGGCGCGACCACCAGTTTCTTGATGTCGACGCCGCCGGCCTTGAGCGCCTTGGCGGTGCCCACGTGAATGTGGTTGCCGATGCTGGTCGCCACGCCCATGCGCTGGCTTCCCGGGTCGCGCCGCATCTCACGCAGCAAATCCTGCAGGTTCTTGAACGGCGAGTCGGCGCGCACCGACAGTGTCAGGAACTCGTCCTGGAGCACGGCGATCGTCGTGAAATCGCGATGCGGAAGGATGTCGAGGTTGCCGGTCAGGTAGCTGGCGAGGTAGCCATGCGTATTGATCGACAGGAAGTGCGCATCGCCCGGGCGCTGCTTGAGTGTCTCGAACGCGATTTTGCCATTGGCGCCGGGCTTGTTGATGACCGTGAAGGCACTGCTGGGAGAGGCAAGGCCGCTTTCGTCGTAGAACTGTTTCATGGTGCGGCCGACCTGATCGAGCGCACCGCCGGGGCCCGCAGGCACGATGAAGCTCACGTTCTGAACCGGCTGCCAGGGGGCGGCCAAAGCGAGGCTTGGCAGGCCCGTCATGCCGGCGGCCAGGCCGGAACCGACGAGCACGCTGAAGCGACGCCGATCACGATCGACGCCTCGATTTTCGTGCTCAGATGGAAGTCTGTTCATACAACGTCTCCTGTGATGGACTGCACTTGTCCTGGCTATCAAGGCCGCACTCCCGTGCGCGCCTTCGGACCGACCTGGGTGCGCAGCCGGCTTTGCGCTGCGTCGATGAACTGGCAAAGGTAGGGCCGGGTTTCGCGCGGGTCGATGAGGTCTTCCACCGCGAACGCCTCGGCCGTGCGGAACGGCGAAGACAGCGCGCGCAACTCGGCCTCGATCCGGGCTTCGTGCGCCTTCGGATCCGCGGCCTCCTCGATCTCCTTGCGGTAGGCGGCCTTGACGCCACCTTCGATTGGCAGCGAGCCCCAGCTGGCCGACGGCCACGCGATCTTGAAGTTGAGGCCGCCGCGATCGATGATGCTGCCACCGGCCACACCGAAGCACTTGCGCACGATCACCGTGTAGATCGGCACCGTGGCCTGCGCCAGCGCATAACGTTGCTGGATGCCGAATCGCATGATCGCGTCGGACTCGGACTCGACGCCGATCAGCAGTCCCGGCACGTCCGCAAAGAACACCAGCGGGATGTTGAACGAGTCGCACAGCTCGATGAAGTGCGTCTGCTTGCGAGCGGCCTTGACATCGATGATGCCGCCAAACATCGGGTTGTTGGCCACGATGCCCACCACGTGACCATTCATGCGCGCAAGCGCGGTGATGACGGCGCGACCGAAGCCCGGCTGGATCTCGAACACCGAGCCCTGGTCAGCCACCATGGCGACCAGCTTCTTCATGTTGTAGGCCTGCCGATCGGAGCGCGGCACGATGTCGACCAACGCGTCCTCGCAGCGGTCGGGCCGGTCGGTCGGGATCACCGACGGCGGCAACTCCCAGACGTTTTGCGGCATGTACGACAGGAAGCGGCGAATCTGACGCAGGCAGTCGGCTTCGTCGGAGGCGACGTTGTCGATCGTGCCGGCGGTGTCCGCCGCAATCTTGGCGCCGCCCAGTTCGTTCTTGTGCAGTTTCGCGCCGAACGCGCGCTCGACCACCGGCGGGCCGGCCGCGAAGATCTGGCTGGTATCGCGCACCATGATGGTCCAGTGCGCCATCATGGCGCGGCCGGCCGGTCCACCGGCAACCGTGCCCATCACCGCGCTCACCACTGGCACCACGCCGAGCAGCGATGCCGACCGTTCGAAGCCGTCCATGCCGTAGCCGGGCGTAACCGAGTACCCCTTGCGCTTGACGGTGTTGACCGACCCGCCGGTGCCGTCGATCAGGTTGACCAACGGAATCCGGTATTCGAACGCCAGGTCTTCGACGAAGCCGCCCTGCCCGCCCTTGCGGCGGTCGCTTCCGAAGCCGGTACCGGCGCGGATCGTGTAGTCCTCGCCGCCCACCGCCACCGCGCGTCCTTCGATTGCGCCCAGACCCATCACATACGGCGCAGGCTCGAAGCCGGTCAACTTGCCTTCCTGGTAGACCGCCTTGCCGGCCAGCTTGCCGACTTCCCGGAACGATCCATCGTCCAGCAACTTGCCGATCCGTTCACGCACGGTGAGCTTGCCGGCGGCATGGTGTCTTGCCACCGCTTCGGTTCCACCGCACGCTTCGGCAAGCTGCCGTCGGCGGTGGATCTCGTCTGCTTCTTCTCTCCAGCTCATCGTCTTGGCACCTTTCGTTGGTACGGCACGAGATCAGTTACGTGTCAACTTCAGTTCGTCGATCATTGCCTTGGTGGCGGTGAACTCGGTCTGCAACAGGCGCCCCATCTCTTCGGAGCCCATGAACATCGGACGCCAGTTCTGGCTGGCCAGGAATTTCTGCCATTCCGGCATTTCGCTGACGGCACGAAACCTGGTTTCCCAGAACTTGACCTGTTCGGGCGTCAGACCCTTGGGCCCCAGCACACCTTGCACCGATGAGTAGACAGCCGGTACGCCTTGCTCGGTCCAGGTGGGAACCGAGGCCAGAGCGCCCTTCAGTCGCTCGGCCGATGCCACCGCCAGCACGCGAATCTTGCCGGCCTGCAACATCGCGATGACATTGGGCGTCGACGCCGAGACCGCATCGATGTGACCGCCCAGCATGGCCGACATCGATTCGGCCGACGACTTGAACGGAATGATGGCCAGCTTCGAGATATCGACGCCCGCCACCTTGAGCGGCTTGGCAATGCCCACATGGATGTGGTTGCCCACAGCAGTGGCGATGCCGATGCTCACCGAGTTGGGCTGCGCCTTGAGCTTGTCGACCAGATCACGGGCATTGCGCAACGGCGAATCGGCCCGCACCGCGACGACGATCGATTCTTCGAGCAGCACCGCGATCGGCGTGAATTCGTCGTAGGTGGTGGCCAGACCACCGATGACCCGCGCGTTGATCATGCCGCTGGTGAATGTCGCCAGCCAGTTCGCATCACCGGGATGTTGCTGCAGCACCTGCAAGGCGATCGAGCCCGCCGCTCCGCTGCGGTTGGCAATCACCATTGGCTCGGCAATGAGCTTGTCGCGCACCAGCAGTTCGGCCATCTTGCGGGCTGCCGCGTCGAGCGCCGCGCCCGGCCCTGACGGCACCACGAATTCGACGGCTCGAGTTGGTTGCCAGGCGTCGGCTCCGGCCGCGTTCAGGCTCAGCGCCGCGGAGGCGGCGATGAAAACGCTGGCAAGTACACGCGTGATCTTGTTCATGTTGTCTCCTGTTCAGGGGTTCCAGCAAGTTGCTTTTTGGCGCTCGCAAGCCGCCCGCCATAGGCCGGATGCCGCTCAGGGCGGGCTTGCGTCACCGGGCCGGCGGCGCGCAAGCATCGCCTCCCAGGCGTCTTCAATCCAGTCGCACAACACGCCGCGGGTTTCGCGCGGATCGATGACGTCCAGGATGGCGAATTTCTCGGCCGTTCGGAACGGTGAGCCGATGTGGTTGTAGTACGCCTCCAGCTCGGCCTGATGCGCTTTCGGATCGTCCGCCTCGGCGATTTCGTTGCGGTATGCGGCGCTCACCCCGCCCTCGACCGGAATCGAGCCCCAGCGCGCGGATGGCCAGGCAAAGCGGTGATTGAGTTTCGGAAAGTGCTTGGGCGCATGCAGACCGCCCGCCATGCCGAACGCGCGACGCATGATGATCGACAGCCAGGGAACCTGCAGGCCCTCGAGCGTGGTCAACACGCGCACCGCACCGAGCAGCGTGCCGTTCAGCTCGGCCTCGGGTCCGGTGGCATTGCCCGGCTGATCGACGAGGTGGACCATCGGCAGACCGAAGGTGTCACACATCTTGGCGTGGCGTTCGATCTTCCACGCCGATGTGGTGGTCATCGCGCCGCCGGAGATGCGCGGATCGCTGCACAACACGCCGACCGGAAAACCATCGAGCCGGGCGAGCGCCGTGATGGTGGAGCCACCCTGGTAGCGGCCGATCTCGAATACCGAACCCGCATCGAACAGTGAGCTCAGGATCTTGCGCGGGTCGTAGATCTTGCGCCGATCACGCGGAATCGCGTTCTTGAGCCAATCATCGGCGCGGTCGGGAGCGTCGGTGCGGGGACCGCGCGCGGCCACCTGCGAAGAATTGCGCGGCAGGTAAGACAGAAAGCGGCGCACCTGCGCAAAGGCGTCTGCATCGCTGTCCGCTTCGTTGTGGACCATGGCGCTGCGTCGATGCACTTTCCAGCCGCCCAGATCGTTCTTGTCGATGTCGATGCCATAGGCCTGCTTGACCACCGGCGGGCCGGCCGCGAAGACCTGGGCCTGGTCGCGCACCATCACCGAGAAATGCGACATCAGCACCTTGATGGCGCCAAGCCCCGCGCAGGCACCGAGCGCAACGCCCACCACCGGCACTGAAGACAACAGGTCGACCACCGGCCAGTTGGCATATCCCGGAATCTTCGCGTAGCCACTTTGTTCAAGCAGCTTGACGCTGCCGCCCGCCGTATCGACCAGGCGCACCAGCGGCATCCGCAGTTCGAGCGCCATGCGCTCTGCATAGACCCACTTGTCGGAGATGGTCGCTTCCGACGAACCCGCGCGCAGCGTGTAGTCGTCTGCCGAGACGCTCACCTTGCGCCCTTCGATGCGACCGCTGCCGATGATGGCGTTGACTGGCGACATCGACACGAAGCGGGCGTCTGCGTCGTAGCTTCCCTTGCCGGTGATGCGACCCAGTTCGCGGAAGCTGCCGGGATCGAGCAGCATGTCGATCCGCTCCCGCGCGTTGCAACGTCCGCGCGCCTTGAATTTGGCCAGCGCTTCCGGGCCGCCCATCGCCGCAGCCTGTTCGCGCCGGGTTGCCAGCTCTGCCAGCTCGGCAGCCCATTCGCCGTCGTTTGCCCGGGCTGCAGAAGCAGCGGGTGCTGCGATCGCGTCCGTGTCGATGTCGTTCATTGCGTGGTCCGGTGATGTCACTGAGGTCACTGAGGTCACTGAGCAGCGTCGCGCGCTGCGGGCGCAGGCTCGGGGCCGACGATCGTTCCGCTGTGGCGCAAGGTGGCGATCTGCTCGTTACTCAGGCCGAGCGACTGCAGCACGGCAACCGTATCGGCGCCGATGTCGGGCCCGGTGTGGCGGATACCGCCCGGCGTAGCCGACAACTTCGGCACGACGCCCGCCTGGGTGGTGTGGCCGAGCTGCGGGTGCGGAACCCGAACCAGCATCTCGCGGGCAGCGTAGTGGGGATCCTTGTAGATATCGGCAATCGTGTAGATGCGCGACGAAGGCACCTCGGCCTGAAGCAGCAACGCTTCCAAGGCAACCGCATCGAGCGTGCGCGTCCAGTCTGCAACGAGTGCGTCGATTGCCTTCATGCTGTCAGGTGTGCCGCGAATCCGGATGTCGCAAAAGCGCGGATCGGTCAGCAACTCCGGCTGCCCCATGGCACCGACCAGGCGAGTGAAGGTCGGGTTGCTGTTGGCGGCGATCAGCATCCAGCTGCCATCGCGCGTCGGGTAAAGGCTGTTCGGCGCCATCGACGGCAGATTGGGGCCGACCCGCGTGGGCACATAGCCCAGGCGCTCGTAGGCGGGCACATAGGCCTCCATCTGCGAGAACGCGGTTTCGTACAACGCCACGTCCACCACCTGGCCGAGGCCGGTGCGAAAACGATCGATGATGGCCATCATCGCGCCGAACGCGGCGTAGGTTGCCGTCAGGTAATCGGTGGTGGCCAACGCAACGCGGGCCGGCGGGCGGTCGGGATCGCCCGTCATGTGACGCACGCCGCCCACCGCTTCGCAAATGGCGCCGTAGCCGGGTCGCTCCGCGTAAGGGCCGTCCTGCCCATAGCCCGAGATGCGCACCATCACCAGCCCCGGGTTGATGGCCGACAGCGCCTCGTAGCCCAGACCGAGCCGCTCCATCACGCCGGGCCGGTTGTTCTCGACCAGAATGTCGGCGCTGCGGATGATCTCCATCGTCAGGCGACGGCCCTCTTCGTGCTTCAGATCGATGGCCACCGACTGCTTGCCGCGCAGGATCGCGGCGGCGTACAGCGACACATCGCCCTCGTGACGCCCCATCTGGCGCACCGCATCGCCTTGCGGAGGTTCGATCTTGATCACGTTGGCGCCGAAGTCGGCCATCATGCGGGTACAGGCCGGCCCGGCGATGGTGGAGCAGATCTCGACGACCGTGAGGCCCTTCAGCGGACCCTGTGCACCCATCCCGGCCAGCGTGGCGGCTACTGCGGCAACGGTCATGCCGGCTCCTTGAACACTGCGACGCCGGCGCGCGGGGCAGCGGCGATGCTGGCCTGATCCAGCAGACGGGCCGCTTCGGCGCCAGACTGCTCGACCCGACTGCGCGCCAGATTGATGTACT
>JBDTQC010000177.1:0-6754 GCA_039932405.1 Ideonella sp. | reverse complement strand
TTTGACGGGCTGGATATTGTTGTCAACAATGCCGGCATCACGCGCGATACGCTGTCGATGCGAATGAAGGATGACGACTGGGACGCCGTTCTCGATACCAATCTGAAGGCGGTATTCCGGACCAGTCGCGCCGCGATTCGCCCGATGATGAAGCAGCGTTACGGCCGCATCGTCAACATCACCTCGGTGGTCGGCGCCAGCGGCAATGCCGGGCAGGCGAACTACGCCGCCGCCAAGGCGGGAGTGGCCGGCATGACGCGTTCGCTCGCCCGCGAACTGGGCAGCCGCAACATCACCGTCAATTGCGTGGCACCCGGCTTCATCGATACCGACATGACGCGCGCCTTGTCCGATGCGCAGACTTCGGCGCTGAAGGCTCAGATCCCGCTTGGCCGGCTTGGCGAGGCCGCTGATGTGGCGCATGCGGTGTGTTTTCTCGCCTCCCCGCAAGCCGGTTACATCACCGGCTGCGAGTTGCATGTCAATGGCGGCATGTTCATGAATTGATCTTCCGGATTTGCCCGGCCGGACCCGGTTTCACCCGATCGCCTCGGCGATGTGGTGCTGCCTTTAGAATCCCGGGCTGTTTCAGACCACACTCCAGGAGGAGTCATGAGCGATATCGAATCCCGTGTCAAGAAAATCATCGCCGAGCAACTCGGCGTGCCCGAGTCGGACGTGTCCAACGAAAAAGCCTTTGTGGCCGATCTGGGCGCCGACTCGCTTGACACCGTGGAACTGGTGATGGCCCTCGAAGACGAATTCGGAATTGAAATTCCTGACGAGGAAGCCGAGAAGATCACCACCGTGCAGCTCGCGATCGACTACGCGCTGAAGCACCAGAAGGCTTGACGATCTTTCGCCACAGCGGGGCCAAGCAATGAGCCGCAGACGTGTCGTGGTCACCGGGCTCGGCTTGATAAGCCCGGTCGGCAATTCCGTGGCCGAAGGCTGGGAAGCAGTGACTGCCGGGCGCGGCGGCATTGCCAACGTGACCCGGTTCGATGCATCTGGCTTCGCCTGCCGATTCGCCGGCGAGGTCAAGGGCTTCAGGATCGAGGATTACATCCCCGCAAAAGATGCCCGCCACATGGATACTTTCATCCATTACGGGCTGGCGGCTTCGATCCAGGCGGTTCGCGATGCGGGGCTGCCCATCAACGATTCGCTCGACGAAGCACAAGCCGAGCGCATCGGTTGCCTGGTGGGATCAGGCATCGGCGGCCTGCCGCTGATCGAGGATACCCATGGCGAGTTGATGGCCAAAGGCCCGCGCCGAATCACACCATTCTTCGTGCCGGCCTCGATCATCAACATGATCTCCGGCCATGTTTCGATCTTTTTCGGCTTTCAGGGTCCGAACCTGGCGATCGTGACGGCTTGCACGACCGGTCTGCATTGCATCGGTGAAGCCGGGCGCATGATTGAATATGGCGATGCCGACGTGATGGTTGCCGGCGGTGCCGAAGCCACGGTTTCGCCACTCGGAATCGGCGGCTTCGCGGCCGCACGAGCCCTGTCGACGCGCAACGACGATCCGGCTACCGCATCGCGACCCTGGGACAAGGATCGCGACGGATTCGTGCTGGGCGAAGGAGCGGGTGTGCTGGTGCTCGAGGAGTTCGAGCATGCCAGGCGCCGTGGGGCCAGGATCTATGCCGAGCTGGTGGGCTTCGGCATGGGTGCGGATGCCTTCCACATGACAGCACCGAACGTCGACGGTCCAAAGCGCTCGATGAAGGCGGCGTTGCGCAATGCGGGGATTGCCGCCGATCAGGTTCAATACCTGAATGCGCACGGCACATCGACCCCGCTCGGCGATCTGAACGAGTCGAATGCCATCAAGCTGGCATTTGGCGCTGCTGCCGACAAGCTGGTAGTCAGTTCGACGAAATCGATGACCGGCCACCTGCTGGGCGGTGCCGGAGGGGTCGAGTCGGTCTTCACCGTGTTGGCGTTGCATCACCAGATCGCGCCACCGACCATCAACCTCATCAACCAGGATCCCGCCTGCGATCTGGATTTCTGTGCCAACACCGCGCGTGAGATGAAGATCGAATACGCACTGAAGAACAACTTCGGGTTCGGCGGGACCAACGGCAGCCTCGTATTCAAGCGGGTCTGAGGCGGCTGACGGCGCCGTTGCATCGGTCTGTCTTCGTGCGCACACTGCCTGCCGTCGAACTCGACATCCCGGTTCAGCCTGCCTGGACCCGGCTGGTCGACGCACTCGGCTTGCTGGCATCGGCTGCCATTGTTTTCTGGTGGCTCGGTGCCGGTTCGGCGCCTGCTGAACCGATGCGCAGCGCGTGGTTGGCAATTGGCATGTTGGTCGTCTTGCTGGCCTTGCACGCGCGGCGCAGTCGTGCATGCCGCCTGCGCTGGGACGGGCAGCAGTGGTTCTGGGCAACTGCAGCAAGGGCCGATGGTCAGCGGTTGGTGGCTGGTCGCGTGGGCGTCATGCTTGATCTGCAATGGGCGATGTTGCTGCGCTTCGAGCCGGCGGTTCGCGACGCTGGAGCAGGCTCTGGCTGGATTGCTGTCAGTCGGCGCGGCCTGGCTGCCGATTGGCATGAATTGCGCTGTGCCCTGTTCAGCCGCCAGCCGGCTGGCGCAGACGCTGACGTCGACGCCTCTCCTCTCAAAGCCAAGCAATGAGCGCAGCGGATGCCGACCTTGAGCTGATCGAGCGCGTCAAGAAGGGAGATGTCAAGGCCTTCGAGATGCTGGTCGTCAAATACCAGCGAAGAATCGAGCGGCTGATCGGTCGAATGGTTCGCGATGTCGATCTGGTGGCCGACATTGCGCAGGAAACCTTCATTCGGGCGTATCGGGCATTGCCCCAGTTCCGTGGCGAGAGTGCTTTCTACACCTGGCTGTACAGAATCGCGGTCAATACCGCCAAGAAATCACTGGTCGAACTCAAACGTGACCCGTTGGTCACCGAATCGGCGAGGGCATCCCGGGATGACGAGGATGAAACTTCTCGCACTGAAAACGAACTAAGCGACGGTGAGACGCCCGAGTCGGTGTTGGCTGGCAAGCAGGTTGCCAGCGCAGTCAATGCCGCAGTGGAAGCCTTGTCGGATGATTTGCGTCAGGCCATCACCTTGCGTGAGATCGAAGGTCTGAGTTATGAGGAAATTGCGGAATTGATGAATTGCCCGATCGGAACCGTTCGTTCGCGGATTTTCAGAGCTCGGGAAGCCATCGCATTGCGATTGCGGCCATTGTTGGATACCCGCGAGGGTGAGCGTTGGTGAGATGCCGATCCCGTGCCCCTAGTTGGTGGAGTTTTGAATGACGAATCGATTTGATGGTGCCACTCACGAAGACGAGGATCTGTCGGCTTTGGTCGACGGAGAGCTCGGCCCTGCAGCGGTGGCTCGGCTCTGCGGCGAATGGCGCAATGAGTCGGGCACGCGTGAGCGGTGGCACCAGTACCACCTGATTGGCGATGTGCTGCGCTCTGAAGACCTGGCTGCGATGCCTGCCCACGACAACGACTTTCTGGTCGCCTTGCGAGGTCGCCTGGCCTCTGAGCCGATCGTGATGGCGCCACTGGCGGCGGTCGCCCGGCCGGAGTCGGTTCAATCAGCGCCGCCCGGCCGTCGCAGGGTGTTGGCATTCGGCTCCATTGCCGCGGGCTTCGTGGTCGTGGCGGCGGGTGTGCTGACAATGTTCGGCCAGCCGATTGCTGGCGATTCTCCCGCCGCTCCTGTGGTCGGGACTTTGGCGCAGACTGCGCCGGCGATCGTCGTCGCCGCCCGGTCGCCGCTCCGGGCCGACTCGGTCAGTGAACTGCAGCCGACCGTTGCCAGCGGTCAACTCATTCGCGACGCGAAACTGGACAGCTACCTTTCGGCTCACCGCCAGTGGTCTGAGGGCGCGGTGCTGGGTGGACATGCGGCTTATCTGCGCTACAACCCCGGTGACGGCGCGGCCCGTTGAACGATCGGGCCAGGATGTACATCGGTAAGGCAATGCCGAGAGGCTTCAGCGAGTCAGGCGCGCACTCGTCTTGCCAATCTTGCTGGCTGTGGATCCGGCGGTGCCTCGTCAACAGCGTCGGATTGCTTCTGTGCGCAGGCGCATGCGCGGCGCCGCCCGCGGCCGAATCCGGCCTCGCTGCGGCCGCTCCAAATTTGTCATTGCCTGCTGCTGCTTCTGTCGCTGAGGCCCAACGCTGGTTCACGCGCATCCAGCAGGCACCGGCGAAACAGAGTTTTCAGGGTACTTTCATCGTGACAAGTGGCGGCGCGATGTCGAGTGCACGCATGACGCACTATCGGGCCGGCAAGAGCCAATACGAGCTGATCGAATCGCTGAATGGCCAGGCAAGGCAGGTGTATCGACACGACGAAGTGATCCAGACAATGTGGCCGCAGCAGCGGGTCGCTCTGGTCGAGAAACGTGGAAAACTGGGTTCGTTTCCGGCACTGCTCGAAGGCGGCTCGTCGCGGCTGCTCGAGTTCTACGAGTTGCGAGTCGTCGGAGTGGAGCGGATCGCCGGGCGCATCGCCGATGTGCTGAGTGTCACGCCACGCGACGACCTGCGATTTGCGATTCGTCTCTGGTCAGACAAGGACACCGGGTTGCTGCTGCGAGAAGACGTGATCGACGGAGGTGGGCAACTGCTGGAGTCCTCGTCGTTCTCGGATGTCGTGATCGGCGTCACCGCCCAGCCGGAGTCGTTTCTGGCTGCGATGAAGAAGCTCGATGGCTACCGGGTCGTGCGGCCGACATTTATGGCAACTGAGCTCGAATCGGAAGGTTGGGCACAACGCGAGGTGGTGCCGGGCTTTCGACGCGTCAGCTGCATCAAGCGGCCGCTGTTCAATGCGGGAGAGGCGGATTCGACGCCCGCAGTGGAAGTTCTGCAGACGATCTTCACCGATGGACTCACCTATGTGTCGGTATTCATCGAACCCTACAACGCCGAACGGCATTCGCGTCCGGTCTTGACAAGCATCGGTGCCACCCATACGTTGATGATCAGGCACTCGGATTGGTGGATCACGGTTGTCGGCGACGTGCCGGCCACGACCTTGCGTGCCTTTGCCAGTGCGATGGAACGCAAGCGCTGAAGCGATTGACCGCAGTGGTCAGAAGTGCGGCGCGCCAGTTCGATCGTTGCCGACAGCCCGGGTGATCGTGGGCGATGCCTGTCGCGTCGAACGGAACGAATTTTTTGGACTAGCTTGCAAGGATGATGATGTCAACGATTGAACAGATGTCGATTTCGAATTTCGCGGGCCGAACCGCGCGCTGGCGGGTGATGTTGGCCGCCGGTATGACCGGAATAACTCTGGCGCTGGCCGGCCTCGTGCCAGCCCCAGTTCATGCGCAGGGCTTGCCCGACTTCACCGAACTGGTCGAGCGCGTTGGCCCCGCCGTGGTGAATATCCGGACCACCGAACGCATGCGTGCGCCGCGTGCCGGCGGTCTGCCTGAGATGGACGAGGACATGCTCGAGTTCTTCCGTCGCTTCGGAATTCCGATTCCCGGAACACCGGGCACGCCTGGCCCCCGCCGTGGGCCGCCTCAGCCCGATTCGGCCGAGCCGCAGCAACGCGGTGTCGGTTCTGGCTTCGTCCTCAGTGCCGATGGCTTCGTGATGACGAATGCCCATGTGGTCGAAGGCGCGGAAGACGTGATAGTCACCCTGACCGACAAACGTGAGTTCAAGGCCCGTGTGATCGGCAGTGACAAGCGCACCGACGTTGCGATCGTCAAGATCGAGGCCACCGGTCTGCCATTCGTTCGCATCGGCGACGTCGGGCGCTTGAAGGTAGGTGAATGGGTGATGGCGATCGGTTCGCCTTTCGGCCTGGACAACACGGTCACCGCCGGAATCGTCAGTGCGAAGGCGCGTGACACCGGTGAGTTCCTGCCATTCATCCAGACCGACGTGGCGATCAACCCGGGGAATTCGGGTGGTCCGCTGATCAATATGCGCGGCGAAGTGGTTGGCATCAACTCCCAGATCTACAGCCGCTCGGGGGGCTTCATGGGCATTTCGTTTGCAATTCCGATCGATGAGGCGATCCGGGTCTCCGACCAGTTGCGTTCCGGTGGTCGGGTCATTCGCGGTCGAATCGGCGTGCAGATTTCGCCGGTCACCAAGGACGTTGCTGAATCGATCGGGCTCGGCAAGGCTGGTGGCGCGCTGGTGCAGTCGGTCGAGGCCGGTGGCCCTGCCGACAAGGCCGGGGTCGAAGCGGGCGACATCATCACCAAGGTCGACGGCAAGACGGTCGAGAAGTCGGGCGACTTGCCGCGCATCATCGGCAATACCAAGCCAGGGCAGAAAGTGGCCGTACAGGTGTTCAGGCGTGGTGCCTACAAGGAACTGCCGATCACGGTGGTCGAGTTCGATCCACCGACCACGGCCAAGCGTGCCGCTGGCCCCTCGGATGGCAGCAGCAGCAAGCCCGCTCCGGTGTTGAATGCATTGGGCTTGGCAGTTTCCGAATTGACGGACGCACAAAAGCGCGAGTTGAAGGTGAAGTCCGGTGTGCGCGTCGAGAGCGTCGATGGCTCAGCGGCCCGTGCCGGTATCCGCGAAGGCGACGTGATCATGGCGCTCGACAACACCGAGATCACCGCTGCGCGTCAGTTCGATCAGGTGGTCGGCAAGCTCGACAAGGCCAAGCCAGTCACTGCGTTGGTGCGGCGCGGTGAATGGATCAACTATGTTGTGATTCGGCCTGCTGCCCGGTGATAAAAACTGTGCCGGCACGATCGCGTGCCG
>JBDTQC010000176.1:0-6759 GCA_039932405.1 Ideonella sp. | reverse complement strand
CATCGCGGTCACGGCCGCGTTGGCCATCCCGCGAACGGACATCGACTGCAGCCGCGGGAACCGCGGGAGTGGCGGGATCGCTCGCCACCGGCGCCGTGCTTGCACTCGCATCGCCACCGGACTGCGAGAGCAGCTTGTCGAGCGGCAGATAGAGCAGGTTCGAATTGTTTCGGCTGTCGATCATCACCTTGCTCACATTCGAATAGACCTGCTGCATGGTGTCGATGTACATGCGGTCTCGGGTGACGGCAGGCGCCTTCTGATATTCAGCCAGCACACTTGCGAAGCGCTTCGCATCACCATCGGCCTGAGCCACAACGCGCGCCTTGTAACCTTCGGCTTCTTCGCGCAGACGTGCGGCCGTACCCTGGGCCTTCGGAATCACGTCATTGGCATAGGCCTGACCTTCGTTCTTCAGGCGTTCTCGGTCGGCACCTGCCTTGAAAGCGTCGTCGAACGCCGCCTGCACCTGTTCGGGCGCCTGCACACTCTGCATGTTGACATTGGCCACCACGATTCCGGCCTTCAGCCGGTCAAGCTGCTCCTGTATCGATTTGACCAGATCGGCTGCAATCGCGTCGCGTCGCTCGTAGAGCACGGAATCCATCACACTCTTGCCAACGATTTCGCGTACCGCGGATTCGGCGGCCTGCACCACTGCATCGTCGGGATTGCGGTTTTCGAACAAGTAGTCGCGCGCATCCTTGAGCCGATATTGAACGGTGAAGCGGATGTCGACGATGTTTTCGTCTTGCGTCAACATCGATGAATCACGAATGCCGGTCGACTGCACCACCGCTGCGCGTCCGACTTCGACCGACCGCAATTGCGTCACCGACACGGTTTCATGGGCCTGGAACGGATAAGGCAGGCGCCATTGGATACCGGCGTCCGACGTGTGGCTGTACTTGCCGAACGACGTGACCACCGCCTGCTGGCCTTCCTGCACGATGAATATGCCGCTGCCCAGCCAGATCAGAAGCACGACAGCGCCAACGAGACCGATGCCGATGCCCGCGCTGCGCATGTCCGGCTGAAAATTCGGACCGCCACCGCCGCCACCATCACCACCGCCGCGCGGCGCACTGGGACCGCGGCCCGGGCCCTTGTTGCCGAACAAGCCGCTCAGCTTGCGGTTGAAATCACGCCACAGTTCATCAAGATCGGGCGGGCCATCATTGCGATTGCCATTGCTCAGGATCCAACCGTCAGCCGCGCGGGAGCGCCTGCCGACACGGCTCGACAACGCCACAAGCAACAACCGAACAGAAGCCAGCAGGTCGCGAACCGAAGTTCGAGGTGGCGGAGCTGAAGGGGAATTCGATCGAATGCTCATGCTGCACTTGGATGGGAAACGTTGGGCGGGCAATCGACGGAGGTGTCCTCGTCGATTGGCTCGTCGGCGTGGCCAGAAACCTGCCACTGTGCAGCAAGCTGCGTGGATTGCCGAATAGGTTGGGGCAACTGCGCGGGCTTCAAGCCGATGTCGGATTCGCCGCGCACCACCTGCGCAATCAGGTGCCGCAATTCATCCAGTCCATGGCCGCTGACTGCGCTGATGAAAACACGCGGTACGCGCAAGCCGAGCTCGAGCTCGAAGATATCCGTGCATTGTCGCGGCAAATCCGTTGTGTCCAGTTGATCTGCCTTGTTGAACACGAGCACCTGGGGAACCTCGCCAGCGCCGATGTCGCGCAGCACACGCTGGACTTCGGCAATTTGCTCGAGTCGGTTCGGGCTTGCTGCGTCGACCACGTGCAACAGCAGATCGGCGTCGGTCGCTTCCTGCAGGGTCGCCTCGAACGCCTCGACCAGCTTGTGCGGCAGATCGCGGATGAATCCGACGGTGTCCGACAGCGATACCGACTTGGACGTGCCCTCGAGGTGCAGTTGGCGCGTTGTCGTGTCGAGCGTGGCAAACAGCTGGTCGGCAGCGTAGGCTTTCGCCTTGACCAGCACATTGAACAACGTGGATTTGCCGGCGTTGGTATAGCCGACCAACGAGATCCGAAATGTCTGATTGCGCTCACGCGAACGCCGCTGAGTGCTGCGTTGCTTCTTCACGCGCACCAGCCGCTGCTTGATGGACTTGATCCGTTCGTCAATCATGCGGCGGTCGAGCTCGATCTGCGCCTCGCCGGGACCGCCACGGCCTCCGATGCCCCCACGTTGGCGCTCCAGGTGGCTCCAGCGGCGCACCAGCCGCGTCGCCAGGTATTGCAGACGCGCCAGCTCGACTTGCAATTTGCCCTCGTGGCTTTGCGCGCGCTCGCCGAAAATTTCGAGGATCAGCATCGTTCGGTCGGCCACTGCGACCCCCAGATGCCGCTCCAGGTTGCGCTGCTGAGCCGGCGACAGCGCCTGATCGAACAAGACGGCCTCTGCGTTCAGGGCCTGCACCATGGCCTTGACTTCGTCGGCCTTGCCCGATCCGATGAACAAGGCGGCGTCCGGGGCCTTGCGCCGGGCGATCACACGAGCCACCGGCAGGTCTCCGGCCGATTCGGCCAGCTGTGCGAGCTCATCCAGACTGTCGTCGAAACCGGCGCGGTTGCCGATCTGCACACCGATCAGGATCGCACGCGCACGCCCATCGGGCGCCGACGCGCCGGCCGCGGACGAAGCGCCCGTTGCAAATTCAAATGGAGGGTCAATCGGGGCGGCATCGAGCCGATCCGGTGCAACGCGACTCAGGGCGCTTGCTCCGGCGCTTCGGCAGCGCTGAAATTCACCGCCCGGCTCGGCACGACGGTGGAGATGGCATGTTTGTAGACCATCTGCGTGACGGTATTGCGCAGCAGCACCACATATTGATCGAAGGATTCGATGTGCCCCTGCAACTTGATGCCGTTGACCAGGTAGATCGAAACCGGCACATGCTCCTTGCGAAGCAGATTCAGGAATGGATCCTGAAGTAACTGGCCTTTGTTGCTCACGATATTCTCCGTGTTGGAAATTTTTGCAGTACGCGATGTTACGGTACCACAGGGCTTGACAAACCCACCGTTCGGGTCAGCTTTCCTTGCCCAGGAAAGGGTTGCGGCTGGAGCGCATCTCGATGCGAAGCGGCGTGCCGGTCAGCTTGAAGTGGGCACGGATGCGCGATTCCAGAAAGCGCTTGTAGACATCGGTGACATGTTCGAGCGAGTTGCCGTGGATGACCACCAATGGCGGATTCATGCCGCCTTGGTGGGCATAGCGCAGTTTCGGCCTGAACATGCCTGAGCGCTTGGGCGCCTGATGCTCAACAGCCTCTTGCACCAGGCGGGTCAACACCGGAGTCGACATCTTGCGCGTCGCCGAGGCGTGCGCATCGGCGATCGCCTTCCAGACCGGGCCGAGCCCTTGCCGCTTGATCGCGGAAATATTCAGCACCGGTGCAAACTTCAGGAACGCCAGCCGCTGTTCGATCGAACGTTGCAGCAGCTCCTTCTGGTAGCCATCCACCGCATCCCATTTGTTGACGGCGATCACCACGGCGCGACCGCTGTCGAGGATGTAGCCGGCGATGTGGGCGTCCTGGTCACTGACACCTTGCGTCGCGTCGAGCAGCAGCAGCACCACGTGGGCGTCGGCGATGGCCTGCAAGGTCTTGACGACAGAAAACTTCTCGATCGCTTCGAAGACCTTGCCCTTGCGGCGCAGTCCGGCCGTGTCGATCAACTGGAACAACTGGCCATTGCGCTCGAATGGCACGGTAATCGCATCGCGCGTCGTGCCAGGCATGTCGAAGGCAATCAGTCGTTCCTCACCGAGCCAGGTATTGATCAGCGTGCTCTTGCCGACATTCGGTCGCCCCGCCACGGCCAGACGGATCGGGCCGTCGGCTTCCACGATGGCGTCTTCCTCGGCGGCCACTGGCTCGAATTGGGCCAATGCGGCGTCGAGAAGACTGCGGATGCCCTGCCCATGCGCCGCCGAGATCGGGTGCGGGTCGCCGATGCCGAGTTCATGCAATTCGCCGAGCAATGGCGACTCGACCATGCCTTCGGCCTTGTTGGCAGCCAGGATGACCTGTTTGCCAACCGTTCTCAGGTAACGCGCGATGTCGTGATCCTGACCCGATACCCCGGCCCGAATATCGACGACGAAAATCACCACATCGGCTTCAGCAACCGCCTGGCGCGTCTGCTTGGCCATTTCCTTGACGATGCCGGTCGTGCTGTCAGGCTCGAAGCCCCCGGTATCCACGACGATGAACTCGCGATCGCCGAGTCGACCGTCGCCGTAGTGGCGATCGCGCGTCAGCCCGGAAAAGTCGGCGACGATTGCATCGCGGCTTTTCGTCATCCGGTTGAACAGCGTCGACTTGCCGACGTTGGGACGACCGACAACGGCGATGACAGGTTTCATCGCAGCCTCGTCGGGGAGGTCAGCTCAGCGCTCATTCCGTGCGAAACGCGAACAGCCCACCGGAGCGGGTCACGACCAGAACCGTCTTGCCGAGTACGGCCGGTACACCAACGATGCCGCTGCCATCGGTCGACAAACGCAGCTGGGTTGCACCGTCCGTCCTCGACAGGAAATGCAGCGTGCCCTCGACGTCGCCAAAGATCACTGAATCGGCCGTCATCGCGGGCGTGCCCAGTTGGCGGTACAAGAGCTTCTCGCTGGTCCACGCCACTTCACCTGAAGCCGCCTTCCATGCAGATATGCGATCCGACGCGTCGGCGGCTGCAACCAGTTGTCCCTCGGCGGCGACGCCATCGGTACCACCCAGGTTCTTGCTCCAGGCCAGACTGCCGCGTTCGGCATTGATGCAACTCACTGCCGCCTGGAACGAGCGTGCGCAGACGACATCGCCGATGCGCACTGCGGGACCGACCAGATCGGCCAGCCGTTCGATCTCGTTGGTGCCGCGCGGCGTCGCCACGGCGACCTCCCAGCGCACCGATCCATCCTGCGGGTTCAAGCCGGCGAGCCGAGCGCCCTGGCCGACCAGCAGGGTGTCCTTGTAGGCGGCAATCACGCCGCGCTGCGCCAGCGTCAACGGATCGCCCGAGCGCTTGACCTCCCAGAGCACCCGGCCATCGACTGCATCGAAGGCCTGGACACTGCGGTCGCTGCCCAGCACGAAGACACGCTCACCAGCCACCAGCGGTTCGGTATTGACTCGCACGCCGAGCTTCTTGCGCCAAACGGTGCGTCCGGCCTCGAGCACGACAACCTCGTTGGCGCGCGTTACTACCGCTGCGTAGCGGCCGTCGCTGCCAACCCCGGCGCTCAGGCGCGCACCGACCGACGCGCGCCACAGCTCACGCCCCGTCTCGGACTGCAACGCGAGCACGGTGCCATCGGTGCTGGCCACGGTGAACGTGCCCGCGTTGACGGCCACAGCCATCGGAAACTGGATGTCGCCGATCTTCTGCTGCCACGCGGTGGGCGCAGCGATCGGCTTGATGATCGGCTCCAACGGACCCGGCTTGGGTTTGTCCGGCCCGCTCGCGCAGCCAGCCAGCATCGCGCCGACCAGCAAAGCGGCCGGTGCGAACAGGCGCGCCTTGCCAAGGTTGTTGATCAAGGTCATCGAGGAAGCCTGGTTGGCGAGGTTCGCGAAGGCTGGTTTCACTTCTCACCCTCCGGTGCGACGCCCAAGGCGGCCAATTTGGCCTCGACGATGCGCCGATAGCCGAGCTTGCTGTCCAATTCTTTCCACGATTGCTGGTAGGCAGTCTTGGCCTGGTCGGGCTTGTTCTGCGCAAGCAGGATGTCGCCGCGGCGATCGGCAATCAAGGCCTCGAAACCTTTGGCGTCGGCAGCATCCAGTTCTTTCAGGGCCTGGTCGTATTGCTTGGCATCGAACAGCAAGCCCGACAGCCGGAATCGTGCCAGCGTCTTGTATTCCTTCTCGACCGCCTCCGACGCAACCCACTGCAGCGTTGACCGGGCGGCTTCCGCCTGCCCCTTTTCGTATTGCAGCTTGGCCGTCAGCAGGCCGCCCTGCTGCGCAAAGGCGGTGTGCGGATAACGCGACTTCAAGTCATCGAAGATCTTGCCCGCGGTCGCCGGGTCTCCCGTTTCAACGGCCTTTTCCAGTTCGCCATAGATGCCCCCGGCACTGACCGCCTGCTCGCGCTGCCACCAGTTCCAGCCATTCCATGCAGCAAAGGCACCCAGAACCGCAATCAACGCCCAGGTGATCAGGTTGCCGTATTGATTCCAGAAAGCTTTCAGCTGGTCGAGTTGTTCTTGTTCTTCGAGGTCGAGTTGCGTTGCCATGGCGAGAGGTACGTTCAGCAAAGGCGAGATTATGCGTTGAGGAGTTCGCGGCCCCAGTCGGCGACGCTGGAAAGTGCCAAGCTGCGCTGCGCCACGGTGGCGTCACGCAGGTTCTTCAGTGCGACTTCGCCGCGCGCCATTTCTTCGTCGCCGAAGATCAGCGCGAAGCGCGCGCCGCTGGCGTCGGCACGTTTGAACTGCGACTTCATGCCGGCAAAACCAGCATTCATCAACACTGAAATGCCGCTGCGCCGCAGCGCTTCGAGCGCCAGCAGGACCTGCGGCAGGCCGGCCGGACCGGGAACCACGGCATAGACCAACGGCGGCTCGGGAGGCGGCGCCAATTTCAGTTCTTCGAGCAGCAGCAACAAGCGCTCCAGTCCCAGTCCGAAACCGACGGCCGGTGCGGGCTTGCCCCCGAGCTGCTCGATCAGGCCGTCGTAACGGCCGCCACCGCAGACGGTACCCTGAGCACCGAGCCGGTTGGTGACCCACTCGAACACGGTCAGGTTGTAGTAGTCCATGCCGCGCACCAGGCGC
>JBDTQC010000175.1:0-6761 GCA_039932405.1 Ideonella sp. | reverse complement strand
GGAAGCGCTGGAAGATCCGGCTCGGTTGCTGTTTGATATTTGAACCCCCCCCGGAGCGCCTGACGGCGCACCCCCCCAGGGGGGCGCCGCCAGCGGCCCGGCAAAGCCGGATCCACGGCGTCCACTTGAATCGACGACCGCTTCGCGGCGTCGGTGAAAACGAGTCGGTGGTGCGGTCAGATCGCTTGGCCAGAGCGCACGACAGAAGGAATTTGAGATGAGCAAACAATTTGATGTGGTCGTGATCGGCGGCGGGCCTGGTGGCTACATTGCAGCGATTCGTGCGGCGCAACTGGGCTTCAATGTCGCCTGTATCGACGAATGGAAAAATGCCAAGGGCGGACCGGCGCTGGGCGGCACTTGCACCAACATCGGCTGCATTCCGAGCAAGGCCCTGCTGCAGTCGAGCGAGAATTTCGAGCAGGCCGGCCACCATTTCGCCGATCACGGCGTGATGGTCGGCAGCCTCAGCCTGGATCTGGCGAAGTTGCTGTCCCGCAAGGATGGCGTCGTCAAGCAGAACAACGACGGCATCCTGTATCTGTTCAAGAAGAACAAGGTCGCCTTCTTCCACGGCCGCGGATCGTTTGTCGCCGGCAAGGAAGGGGTGTACGCGATCAAGGTCAGTGGTTCGTCGAGCGAAGACTTGCTGGCAAAACACGTGATCGTTGCCACCGGCTCGAACCCGCGTGCCTTGCCGGGGGCCGATTTCGACGAAGCCAATATCCTCAGCAACGACGGCGCCTTGCGCATCGCCGAGGTGCCCAAGAAGCTCGGTGTCATCGGGTCGGGCGTGATCGGGCTCGAGATGGGCTCGGTCTGGCGTCGCCTCGGATCGGAAGTCACGGTGCTCGAAGCCTTGCCGACCTTCCTCGGCGCGGTTGATGAGCAGATTGCCAAGGAAGCGCACAGGGCCTTCACGAAGCAGGGCTTGAAGATCGAACTCGGCGTGAAGATTTCAAGCGTCAAGTCCGCTGCCAAGGGTGTGGAGGTGGCCTACACCGATGCCAAGGGCGGCCAGCAGACCTTGAAGGTCGACAAGCTGATCGTCTCGATCGGCCGGGTCGCCAATACGATCGGCCTGGATGCCGACAAGGTCGGCCTCAAGCTCGACGAGCGCGGCGCCATCGTCGTCGACGACGAATGCAAGACCAACCTGCCCAATGTGTGGGCGATCGGCGATGTGGTGCGTGGACCGATGCTGGCGCACAAGGCCGAAGAAGAAGGCGTTGCGGTTGCCGAGCGCATTGCCGGCCAGCATGGTCATGTCAACTTCAACACCATCCCCTGGGTGATCTACACCAGCCCGGAAATCGCCTGGGTCGGCCAGACCGAGCAGCAGCTGAAAGCCGCCGGCCGCGCCTACAAGGCTGGCACGTTTCCGTTTCTTGCGAACGGGCGTGCCCGCGCATTGGGCGATACCACCGGCATGGTCAAGTTTCTCGCCGATGCCAAGACCGACGAGATCCTCGGCGTGCACATCGTCGGCCCGATGGCCAGCGAGTTGATTTCCGAAGCGGTGGTGGCGATGGAGTTCAAGGCCTCGGCGGAGGATATCGCGCGCATCTGCCACGCCCATCCATCGCTCAGCGAGGCGACCAAGGAAGCTGCGCTGGCAGTCGACAAACGGACCCTCAATTTCTGAGCCGCGATCCCGCCAGGTGACTGTTCGCGAGATCTACGCTGCGGCCCTGGCCGAACGCGGTTACCAGAGTGACCCGGCCCAGTTGCGGGCGCTCGATGCGCTGGCGCGCTGCGAGAGCGAATGGGCCGACTACAAGGCGCGCCGCCGCAGCCGGCTGAGCCAGTTGCTGGTGCGCCCGCCGATTCCGCGCGGCGTCTACATGTACGGCGGCGTCGGCCGGGGCAAGAGCTTCCTGATGGATTGCTTCTTCAACGCCGTGCCCCTGCAACGCAAGACGCGCCTGCATTTTCACGAATTCTTGCGCGAGGTGCACCGCGAGCTGGCCGATCTGCGTGGCACCGCGAATCCTTTGCAAGTGCTTGGCGAGCGGATTGCGCGGCGCTTTCGGCTGATCTGTTTCGACGAATTCCACGTCGCCGATGTCACCGACGCGATGATCCTGTATCGGCTGCTCGAATCGCTGTTCCAGCACCGGGTCAGCATCGTCACCACGTCGAACTTTCACCCCGATGCGCTGTACCCGAACGGCCTGCACCGCGACCGCATCCTGCCGGCGATCGAGTTGCTGAAGCACAACCTCGAAGTTGTCGATGTCGACGCCGGAATCGACTACCGCGCGCTCACGCTGGCGCAGGTTGAAACCTACCTGACACCGCCTGGACCAGAGGTGGACGCCAGGATGGCAGCGGCCTTCGACCGACTGGCCGAATCGCGCGATGAAGACCCGGTGTTGCGCATCGAGCAACGCGAGTTGCGCGCTCGCCGCAAGGCCGGTGGCGTGGTGTGGTTCGATTTTCGCGAGCTGTGTGGCGGGCCGCGCTCGCAGAACGACTACCTCGAGCTGGCCAGCCAGTTCCACACGGTGCTGTTGTCGGATGTGCCGCAAATGGCGCCCCGACAGGCTTCGGAGGCGCGTCGCTTCACCTGGCTGATCGATGTCCTGTACGACCGCCGGGTCAAGTTGCTGCTGTCGGCGCAGGTTCCGCCGGAGCAGTTGTACAGCGAAGGACCGCTGGCGCATGAATTTCCGCGCACCGTATCGCGGCTGCTCGAGATGCAGTCGGCACAATACCTTGGCTCGTCACGCCGCGAGGTGGATACTTCGCTGACATGAACCCGGTTCGAATGTCCTCGTTGGCTGCCATGCACCTGCGCCGTTTCGCCTTCGGCTTGTTGGCGGCCGTCTGCTGCCTGACGATGGTGTCGACGGCTTGGGCGCAGGACGCGGCGGCAGACGCTGCCTCACGCAAACAGATTGCGCTTGAGCGCCGGCAGGCGAATGCCTGGTTCGAGCAGCGACGCCTGGAATGCAACCGGCGTTTTGCAGTGACCGCATGCGTCAACGACGCACGTGCCACCCACCGTGAGAACACCGAGCGGCTTGGTCGCGAAGACGAAGTGCTCGACAGCAAGCTGCGGCACGCACGGGCGGCTGAGCGCCTGGAGATCATCCGGCAGAAGACCGAAACGCTGGATCGGCTGAGCAGCGTCCCGGTGTCGCCCCCGGCGCAGCCGTCCGCTGTGCATCAGGCAGATGAACGGCGGGCCATCGGAAGGTCAGCCTCGTCCGGCCGATCTGCGCTGGAGCTTGAGCGCAAGCGCGTGGCTGCCGATCGGGCCGCCGCGCAACGCGCCGCTGCGTCGCAGAAGCGACGCGATGAAGCGGCCCGTCAGGAAGCGAAACGCGACGCGCAGCGCGTCAAGAGAAAGAATCCGGCAGGCGCATTGCCTGCCTTTCCGCCTATTCCGCCTAGCCCGCCGGAACCTGCCTCGGCGCCGCGCAACTGACGATTGATGCCAGCCGGTGCGGCCTGGATGCGGTTTCGCGCGCCGCTCGAACCAGCTCCGATTCAGCCCAGCGATTCGACCCGGATCAAGGCCAGCGACAGGTTGTCGCCCGAGCCTCGAGCACGTTCACGGGCCTTGCCGATCATCATTTCGCCTGCTTCGCGTGGCGGCAGCGCGTGTGTGATCGAGCCGATCTCGATCGGTGACAGGTAATGCCACATGCCGTCGCTGCATGCCATCACGGTGTCGCCGACTTCGAGCCGACCCAGGTCATGCAGGGTGACTGGCGGCTCTTTCACCGTTCCCAGGCAGCCGGTCAGCAGGTTCGACTGCGGATGGGTGTTGGCCTCGTCTTCGGTCAGATCGCCTTCGTCGATGAGTCGTTGCACGTAGGAGTGGTCGGAGGTGCGGAACATCATGTCGGCACCCCTGAAGTGGTAGACACGCGAGTCGCCGGCGTGCACCGCGTGGCACCTGCGCGACGGCTGGATGATGAAAGCCGCCACCGTGCTGTGCGGTTCTTCCTCCGCGGTGATGGCGGTCAATTTGATCATCAGGTGGGCTTCGAGAACCAGCTGCTTCAGTGCAATCGCCGGATCATCGGCGGCTGGGGAAAACCGTTCGAACAGCTGCTGGGCGGTCAGGATCACCTGGTCGGCGGCCTTGCGGCCACCGCTCTTGCCACCCATGCCGTCAGCCAGCACGGCCATCGCACAGCCCGCAGCGTGCGCATGGGCGAATATCGCGACCTGATCCTGCTGATATGCGCGATCTCCTCGGTGCAGGCCGGTGGCTGCTGACAGACGGTGCCCGCTGATCGCAATGCTCATGCTCAAAACTATAATCCCTGCCGGCCCCCTGGATCCTCTCATTTGCGCTGGTTTCCGCCGGCAACCGTGCCTTGGCACGCAAAGCAACTCGATCGAGATGGCGCCGCAAATCGAGCTCCAGCGGTCATGGCGGACTGGCAGCTCGCCAGGTTGAAGCATCGATGTGCAGGTTCGGGCCCCTGGAGTGGGTGGGTCGAAGGTGCACCAGCAGTGGGAAACAATACGCGATGAACAACAACCTGCATTCGCTGAGCCGCCAGTTGATCGAGCTGCGAATGGAGCATGCCGACCTCGACAACCTGATCGACCAGGCGGTGATCGACCGGCCATCCGACGAGTTGTCGCTGCGGCGGCTGAAAAAGCGCCGTCTGCTGTTGCGGGATCGAATCTCCAGCCTTGAAGCCGACCTCGATCCGCCCGAGCCAGCCTGAACATGGCCGCGCAAATCACCCACGACCCGACCTCGGGAGGCGCGGCCGCAGCGTCGATATCCGATGAGGTGATCGCAATATCGGCCGCGGTTGCGGCGGTTCCTGAATCGGCGCTGCGCCGGGAAGTCACCCAGGCCTTTGCCGCCACCGGGCCGCTGGCACAGGCCGACCCGCGCTATGTGCCCAGGCAGGTGCAGTTGCAGATGGCCGGCGCTGTTGCCGATGCGATCGAAGACCGGGCAGCACTGGTGGCCGAGGCCGGCACCGGCGTCGGCAAGACGTTCGCCTATCTCGTGCCGGCCTTGTTGTCGGGCGCGCGCACCCTGATCAGCACGGCCACCAAAAGCCTGCAGGATCAGCTGTTTCTGCGCGATTTGCCGCGCCTGCGCGACGCCTTGAAAGTACCGGTCAGCATTGCCTTGTTGAAAGGCCGCGGCAGCTACCTGTGCCTGCATCGCATGCAACAGGCCCGCCTGATGTCGAGCCTGCCGGATCGCTGGGCGGCCCGGACCTTGGCGAAGGTCGAGACCTGGTCCAGGCGCACGGTCAGCGGCGACCTGGCCGAGCTCGATGGTCTGGACGAGCGCAGCAGCGTGATCCCGCTGGTCACCTCATCGCGTGAAAACTGCCTCGGCGCCGATTGTCCCGAGTTCCGCCAATGCCACGTGTTGAAGGCCAGGCGTGAAGCCATGGCCGCCGATCTGGTGGTCGTCAATCACCACCTGTTCTTTGCCGACATGGCGCTGCGCGACACCGGCGTGGCCGAACTGCTGCCGAGCGTCGAAGTGGCCGTCTTCGACGAGGCCCATCAACTGGCCGAAGCCGGCATCCAGTTTCTCGGCACCACGCTTGGCAGCAGCCAGCTCATCGACTTCGCACGCGATCTGCTCGCGATCGGGCTGCAGCAGGCGCGCGGGCTGTGCGAGTGGCAGGAACTCTCGGCGGGCTGCGACCGCGCGGCGCGCGAGCTTCGGCTGGCCTGTGTCGGGGTGATCGGCGAAGTGCGCGGCAGTTTCAAGCTGCGCTGGGAGGAGCGCTGCGAGATGGCCGATTTTCGGCTGGCGCTGACGCAGCTCGATGAGCGCTTGGCGCTGGCCCGGCAGGCGCTCGACAAGGTCGTCGAAATTTCGCCCGACTTCGTGAAGCTGGCTGATCGGGCCGAGTCATTGGCGGGCTTGGCGCGCTGCTTTGCCGAGCCGGCGGCGCCCGGCCTGGTGCGTTGGATCGATTTGTCGATCCATCAGGCGCGGCTGGTCGAGTCGCCGCTGGATATCCGCGAGGCGCTGGCGCAGCAGATGCAAGCCGCACCCAAGGCCTGGATCTTTACTTCGGCGACCTTGGGCGACGACCCGCAGCTGAGCTGGTTTACCGAATCGGCCGGGCTCGAGACAGCGCGTTGTTTGCGCGTCGGCAGCCCGTTCGACTACCCGAACCACGCCCGGTTGTATGTGCCGCGCGGTTTTCCGAAACCCAGCGATGGCGGGCATGGCGAAGCGGTGGCGATTCTGGCCGCACGGCTGGCCAACGCGCTCGGTGGCAGGACGTTCGTTCTGACCACAACGCTGCGGGCCTTGCGGCAGATCGGCGAAGCCTTGCGACAGACCTTCGAGGAGCAGGGCGACGATATCCAGGTGCTGATCCAGGGTCAGGTGCCGAAGCGCCAGCTGCTCGACCACTTTCTGGCCGAACCGCGTTCGGTACTGGTGGGCTCGCAGAGTTTCTGGGAAGGCATCGATGTGCCGGGTGAAGCCTTGCAATGCGTGCTGATCGACAAGCTGCCGTTTCCGCCACCGAACGATCCGCTGGTCGAGGCACGCGTGCGGCGGCTCGAGGCGGCCGGCCGCAATGCCTTTGCCGACTATTTCGTGGCCGAGGCGGCGGTTTCGTTGAAGCAGGGTGCCGGCCGTCTGATCCGCAGCGAGACCGACCACGGCTTGCTGGTCGTCTGCGACCCGCGAATGGCCGGCATGAATTACGGGCGCCGACTGCGCGACGCGCTGCCGCCGATGGGAACGATCAACTCCGAGGCCGAAGCGCTGGACTGGCTGCAGTCACTGGCTGGTGCTC
>JBDTQC010000174.1:0-6762 GCA_039932405.1 Ideonella sp. | reverse complement strand
GAACCTCGGCAATCACGACGCGGGGCCGGATCACGTCGATGGTGTCCCAGATCCAGTAGTCGATGCCGTCCATGTCAAGCGACAGCAGATCGATATCGCCGGTCATGCCGTTCGATTCGATGAGGGCATTGATATTTTCGGTCGTGATCCATGAGTGGACCAGTCGCGGTGGAAATGCGCAGCTGTCGGGGTGCGTGGCATAGAACATCCTGGCCCGCTCGATCAGCTTGGCGTTGCCGTCGAACAGCAGGCCGATCCAGCCATGGTTGAGGATCAGGTTGGCGCTGTTGCATTGGTATCCACTGCCTGCGCAGATCTCGACGCAGCGCTTGTTGGTCGATCCGATCAGCGAAAAGACATACCAGAGAATCCCGTCTTCCCCGTTCTGTGAAAAGCTTCGGAACTCGACCTCATCGAACGGCAGAATCTTGCCGTCGCGACGAAATGATTCCTGATGCTGACCCCTCAACAGCAACTGGGTGCCCCGGTCGACTCCCATCATTGCCAAGTAGATTTGCCGGGCGCGGATCGGCAGTGACGCCAGTTTGCGGAATATGACACGAAGTCGAGACGGCACGGATGGTTGATCTGACATGGAAATTGCAGGCCCTGTTCTATTGCGTCTGGCCACGATTCGAAGATCGCGCAGCGGACGAGAACGGCGACATCTTTTGTAATCGGACGGTCAGCGGTTTCTCGATCAGGCGGTGCAGCAGCAGCGCGATGCCGACGGCTGCGAGCAGGCGAACGGTGATACCCGCGGCAGGGCCGAGGTCCAGGCCCGCGCCGATCAAGATGCGATTGACCAATGCAAATGCCGGAACGTGAATCAGATAGAGGGCATACGAGGCGTCGCCCAAATGACCGAGCAGCGGAATCGCCCCGATCGGTGACCGGTATTCGGTGAAGGCCGCCACCAGGATGACCAGAAGCGCCAGCATGCCCCATGAGAGTGCGCGGTCGAAGCCGGCGCCATAGGGATGCAGGCGTTCAAACTCCGGCACCATGATCCAGCAGATCAGCAACCCGAGCGCGAACAGCAGACCGGATCGGCGGGCGTCGTGGTAACAACGCGCCGCCACGAAGCCGAACAGAAACTCCACGGCCAACCCTGCATTCAGTACCCAGTCGAGTCGGGGGTCCAGCGTAGCGCTCGCCACAAGATAGATGCCGGCCATCAGTGCGCCAATGGCAGCCAGCCGGTAGCGCGCAAACAGCCCGACAACGATGGTCATGCACAGGTAGAAGTACATTTCGTAGTCGAGCGTCCAGCCAACCGCGATCACGGGTCTGATTCCGCCATCGGGCGAATGAACCGGAATGAACAACAACGATCGGATCAATCGATCCAGGTCGACGCTGCGTTGCCCGCCCAGGTTCAGGTCAAGCACGATGGCCGCGATCAGGCCGATGGTGACGATCCAGTAGAGCGGTGCAATGCGGGCCAGCCGTCGCCACAGGAAACCGAGGCTGGAGATCCGACCCGCCGGCATATTGGCAGTGGCTACGGCCATCACGAAACCGCTGATGACGAAGAAAATGTCGACGCCAGCCTTGCCGGCGGCGAACGGGAACGCCGCCAGTGCACTGGCCGATGCCGGAACAAAGGGTTGCAGGTGCGAGACGGCGACACTGAGTGCGGCAATGCCACGCAAGGCACGGATCGACTCGAACTGGGGCAAGCGGCTGGTCACGACATCATCCTGGCGACCGGTCGTTGCCCGTCCGGTCGCAGCGGCTCGAGCAAGCGGATCGCTGCCTCGGTGACCGCTTGGCCCGCCACACCACGCAGACAGGCCATCGATTCACACCCGCTGATTTGCCCGCAGGGCGCGCAGGCCACCGGCTGGCTCAGCACCACGCTGTGCTGGCTGGCGCGCAGCCAGACCCGCAGGTCGTGTATGCCGGTTGCAATGCAGACTCGCGGGCGATCGAACGCCGCTGCCAAATGCGCCGCCGCCGAATCGTGCGACAACAGGACGCCGCTGGCAGCGATCGCCGCGAGCAATTCGTCCCAGCCGAGCTGCCCACACAAATCGATCGCCTGCGGGCAGGCAGCAGCGATCGCGCGGCCCAGTTCCACCTCGTCAGCCCCGTGTCCCATCAAGACCACCTGATGGCCCCGTCCCCCCAGGTCGGCAACCACTTCGGCCCACTGCGCCGCAGGCCAGCGGCGATGCGCGGCATGTGCACCGATGTGCGCGCCAACGAAACCTTCGTTGATGCCAAATCGCCGGACCTGTCGCTGCCAGCCTGCGATGCCGTGCTCTGACAAGTGCAATTGCGGGCGCAGCGAGGCGGCGTCGATAACGATGCCCATCAAGGCCAGAATCCTGGCGTGACGATCCAGCGCATTGATCGGCGTGCCGTCGTCGGTGGCGGCAAGATCGAGCCATTGGCCAAAGCCCGCGCTATTCCAACCCACCAGGCATTCGATGCCACTTTGCCGCAGCAATGGAATGCTGTTCGGGAAGTAGGGGTGCAGGTCGATGGCCAGTTGGTAGCCGACGGCCCGAATGTCGCGCAGCACCGCTCGATGGCTTGTTCTGTGACGCCGGATCCGCTTCGCGATCGACACGTCGCCGCGGATCAGATGCCAGTGCTCCACTGCATGAACCCATCTGATCTGCGGATTCGCATCGACCACCGGACGTGAACCCGGATTCACCAGAAAGCCGATTTCCGCCTGTGGGTAGGCGGCGCGCAGGGCTGGAATGATTGCCGTCGCCAAAATCGCATCGCCCAGGTGCGCTTGATTGCAAACCAGAATTCGCACAGGGGCCGCGGGAACGGCGGTCGATGCTGATTTGGGAGCGCCGCGCAACGCGAGAAAATGATCGACAGCCCACAGCGCTGCTCGCAAGGGCTTGCTGTAAGTGGCGTAGTGAACGGTCATCTGGCTTGACGGGGAGCGCCGTTCAATTTTCGCGCGTCAATGCCTGTCGGGTCGAAGCGGCGAAGCGCTGATATTCGCGCAACAAGGCATCGCCGAATACGCTGTCGGGTTCCAGCAGGTTGCCCTCAGCCCATTCATTCCACGATTTGACCAGCACGACGCGCGTCGAACCGGCCTGTCGCAATACCTGGGCTTGCGTGTGCTCGAGGTGATTCCGGAATGCCTTAACCGTCAAGCCATCGACGATGATGCCATTGCGGCCATGCCGGGGCGTGGTATCCCAACCGGTGAAAACCGTCGGAACAAAGTGGTCGTCGGCGTTGGCGGGAGTGGCGTGTGACATCAATCTCGTGAAATCGAATCGCGGCGGGCTGGCCGGCAGGCCGAGCCTGCTGCTGATCTTGTGCCGGATGAAATCGAGGTTGCGCAGTTTTCCCGGATCCCAGAAACCGCTGCCGCAACTGTATCCATCCAGACACGGCGGTGGCGTTGATGCCTGCTTGAGCACGTCGCCGACGATGTGCAATCCGGGCAGGCCGTGTTGATGGGCAAGTTTGCGCCAGGTTTGCACGAACAGCGGCAGATCCGGAACATGCTCTGGCCGGTAGATGAAGAAGAACGGCTTGCCGTCGATCCTGACATAGGTGTCCGACCGGAAATGCGGCAGACAGTGAAAAAAATGGTCGATGTAGTCTTGCTCGCCTGGGTAGCGTTGCTCGGCGAGCAGGCGATCTTGCTGCTTGTCGACCCAGTCGTGGTTGGCCCAGGCTAGCGCATAGTTGACCTTCAGCCGCTCACTTCGCATCAGTTCGACCGGTCGTTCGAGCAACTGCTGGCCGCCGCCGAGCCAGTAGTTCCAGATCAAGAAGCCGTCGATGCCGTGTGCGCTGGCCAACAGCTGCTGCGCTTCGATCGTTTTTGTGTCCAACAGGTTGTATCGACCGAGCGGCTCGACCGGCTGGCGCACCACATGGCCGGGATACCAAGCTGCAGCGCGCGCCATGTGCGTCCATTCGGTAAAGCCTTCGCCCCACCAGCGGTCGTTCTCGTCGATCGAATGAAACTGCGGCAGGTAGAAGGCCAGCGAGAGCAGATCAGCCGGCATCGAGCTTGCTATTTCGGCCCATTGGCGACGGCAGCCTTCAGCGCTTCCCGGAAACGGCCGCCATAGATGCGTTGTGATGCGGCGTCCAGATGAATCGCCGCATCGAGGCCCTGAGTCAGGTTGCTGCTCAGGCCTGCGGTCGATGCGATTGCGGTGGTCGGCACCGCGCCTGGCGTTGAATTGATGACGTCCAGAATGGCCTGCTGGGCGGCAGTCGGCACCGGTCCGGTCCAGTCCGGAGAAAACTGCCCGAGCACGAACGGAATCGAGTCGCCGCTGCCGCTGCTGGCGAGCCGCGCGCGCATCGAGCGGATCATGGTCTGCAATGCTTTGCGATAGTCGGCACCCGACATCAGGTTGATCGCGTCGGTCTCGCCCTCGCTCCAAAGGATGCCGGCCATGCAGTTGCCGGGGGGATCGAGATCCAGCGCCGCCCTTGTTCTTTGCACAGCTTGTTCGTACAAGCCGTCACCTGGGTTCCAGGACTGGGTGGTGTACCCGGTGCCGCCCCACGCCGCCGGAACGAGCAGCACTTTCCGATTGGCCGGCAGGTCGGTGATGTAGGCGCGCCCGAACGCCAGGCCGGGGCCAATCCGGTCGACGTTGAACGGGAACTGCGGATGATCCAGCGGTTCGGCTGCTTCGGCGATGGCGCCGGCGCGTGTCCATTGCTTGATGCGCGGGTCTGTCGTGTCGAACCCGGCGACGAAGTAGGCACCATACCCCGACATGTTCGATTGCCCGATCAACAGCACCACGTCATAGCCGGCGACGTTGCGCTTGGTCATGCAGTCCTGCGATGTCGTCGCCGGTGCCACCGGGCCGGACGGCGTGCTCGAACCGCCCCCGCCACAGGCGATCAGGCCGAGAGCCAGAGAAGCAAGCGCGATCGCCGAAAGCGTTCGGCGGGCCGACGACGCAGTTGACAGGAATGTGTTTTTCACGGATTGATCAATGAAATCAGAACAAGGAACGGTAAAGCGCCAAGGTTTCGTCGCGCATGGTCTCGACCGCAAACGTCGATCTGACCCAGGGGCTTGCCGCAGCACCGAGCCGCTCGCGGAGGCCGGAATCGTACGCCAGCTGGTCGATTGCATCGGCCAGTGCGGCTTCGTCTCGTGGCGGCGTCACCAGGCTCGTGACATCGCGCTGGTTGAGGTAGTTCACGCCATTGTTCAGTTCGCAGACGATGGTCGGCTTGCCGAACGCCATCGCCTCTGCGCTGGCGATGCCGAACGATTCGGAACGCTCTATCGACGGCAGGCAGAACATGTCGCAACGGCGCAGCGCTGTCACCAGGGTGGCCTGATCCACCTCGCCGAGAAAGCGGATTCGATCCGCCAGCCCCAGCGCCGAGACTTCGGAGCGAAGGATCGCACCCATGGGACCGGTGCCGATCATCAGCAGCACCGTGTCGCTGCGCAGCTTGGCCATCGCGCGAATCAGATGCTGATAACCCTTGTAAGGCACATGTCGGCCAACCGTCAGCGCGAGTGGCCGCCCGCGCGCCCAATCGTCGATCGAGCTCATCACGTCTTCCCTCGTCGGCGTCCGGTCGAGCCGATCGAAATCGATGCCGATCGAGATTTCGACCAGCTTGTGTTCGACGTTGGCAGCGTGCAGCTGGGCCGAGCTTTCGTAGTGCTTGGGCGTAAAGATGACGATGCGGTCGACGCGTTGCAGGGCGCGCTGCTGAATGCCCGCATACATCGCGAACAGCGCGGGTTTGCGAACGACATCGCTGTGCCAGGTCATGACGACGGGCGTATCGTGGTGTGAGTCGAGTGCCGCCAGATCACCCCATGGATTGGGTGCGTGGACGTGCAGCAGGTTGCTCCGGCCGCTGTCGAATTCGTCCTTCACGACGCCGCGCAGACTGGGGCTCAGCGCCACCGACGCGATCGTGCCGTGAGACCGGCACGGCAGCAGCCGATAAGGGGTCGGGTCGCGGCTGACCGGGCTCGGTGTTGCCAACTCGCTGGCTACCAGCGTCGAATCGACGCTCGGCTGGATTGCGCGCAACAAGGTATCGACGTGGCTTTCGATGCCGGCGAAAGGCGGCGGCACCATCTTGCCGACATGCAATGGACGCAGTGACCAGTCTGCGCTGATAGCCTGGTGGCCGCTCGACGGCTGCGCCCCTTGCGTTGCGGGAATCTCGATCATGTCCGGACTGCCAGAAAGTTGTAGGCAAACGCGGTGAACTCTCGGGCCAGCCCAAGGCTCGCCGCATCGAGCAGGCGGGCCTTTCGGCCGGCCACCTCTGCGCGCCGCTTGACGATGCTCAGACCGTGGCCTTTCAGCATGCGCTCGGCGCTGGCCCGCGTGTAGAAGCGCAGGTGCGTTCGATCGAGGATGCCATCGTCGGCATAGCGAAAATCTCCTTCGAAGATCAGTTGCGTGATGACGCTGAAATGCCGCATGTTGGGCAGCGCGATCAGCATTCGGCCGTTGGCGCTCAGCCAGCCGTTGCAGCGTGCCAGCACGCGCTCGGGTTCGGCAAAATGTTCGAGCACGTGGCTCAGAACAATCAGGTCGAACGACGCGAGCGGAAAATTGACCGCACTGGTGTCGAGTACATCGGCAAGCACGATGTCGTCGGCGCGTTCGGCATGGCGGGCCGCATCGGCAGCCAGCGGATGGATCTCCACTCCGGTGGCATGTATCGCAGGAAATCGCCGTTTCAATTCGGCCAGGTTGGCACCCCCGCCACAGCCGATCTCCAGCACGCGTTGCGGCGGTGGCGCAGCATCGAGCAAAT
>JBDTQC010000173.1:0-6770 GCA_039932405.1 Ideonella sp. | reverse complement strand
ACGCAAGCCGACACCGCGCGAGCCTTCCTCGCCTTCGCAGCTTCTCCGCAAACTGTAGGCGTCAAGCGCAGCAACGGCATGGATCCGGCCTGATCTCGATCGTCCGGCACCCGCTCCACCCTCGCGCTCAACCCTCGAATTCTCAACCCGTTTCGGCATGCAGCAACGACAGATCGGACCCCTCAAGACATCGGCCATCGGCCTGGGCTGCATGAATCTGAGCCACGCCTATGCCGCCCCACCGTCGGCCGAACAAGCGCAGCAGTTGCTCTTGCGCGCGCTCGACTTGGGCGTGACCCTGTTCGATACCGCAGCCTTGTACGGCTTTGGCGCCAACGAAGAACTGGTTGGCAAGACGCTTGCAAATCACCGCTCTAAAATTACCCTGTCCAGCAAATGCGGCATGCAGGGGGTCGATGGCAAACGCGTCATCGATGGCCGTCCCGCAACCTTGAAGAAGACCTGCGAAGACAGCCTGCGCCGTCTGCAAACGGATGTCATCGACCTGTACTACCTGCACCGCTGGGACAAGCAGGTGCCGATCGAGGACAGCGTCGGTGCACTGTCCGATCTGGTGCGCGACGGCAAGATCCGCGCGATCGGGCTGTCGGAGGTCTCGGCGGGCACGTTGCGCCGCGCGCACGCGGTGCACCCGATCGCAGCCCTGCAGAACGAGTATTCACTGTGGACACGCAACGCCGAACTCGGCACGCTGCAGGCCACGTGCGAACTCGGCGTCGCCTTCGTTGCCTTCAGTCCGTTGGCTCGCGCTTTTCTGACTGGCACGCTGCGTGATGTCGGTGGCCTGGAGCCAAAGGACATCCGCCGCGGGATGCCGCGCTTCCAGCCTGAAAACTATGCGGCCAACCTGAAGCTGCTTGACGGCTTCGAAGCGCTGGCAAGGCAAGCCGACTGCTCGATGGCGCAGCTTGCACTGGCCTGGCTGCTGGCGCGCGGCGAGCATGTGGTGCCCATTCCCGGAACGACAAACACCGAGCACCTGCAGGAAAACGTCGGCGCAGTCGAGGTCGCCATCGATGCGGAGATGATGGGCCGGCTCGATGCGCTGATCAACCAGCAGACGGTGACCGGACCCCGCTACGTCGCGGCAACCCAGGACGAGATCGATACCGAGACTTACTGAGCAGGCCTGCGATCTGCGGATTCGTCTCGGACCGACCGCGCGTTGTGGTCTAGACCTCACAGATCGGGTGGTGCAGTGATTGGTGTTGCAAAGAACTAGGGTATACCCTATAATCGACCCATGCAAACGAACACCAGCCACCCAACCACACTGATCAGCTTCCTCCGTCATCTGCTTCCTGATATCCAGACTCAGGAGGAGCGGGACGAGATCTACCTCGCAGACTCAGTAGACATCTATGACCTCGAATTGCGCATGCGCGAGATCGACTCGCGTGGACGCCAGCCGGAGCCAGGCCTTCAATTCGGCCTGGGACTGCGCTGATCTCTTCTTGCTCAGTTGATCGCGGCTCCTGACAGCTCGACGATCTCGGCCCATTCGGGCAGTTCGGTTCGATTCTTCGGCGCCTCTAGCTTTCCACCCTCCAGAAGCGCTCCATTGCGATGTAGGTGTAGGAGGCCGACCAGCCAATCAACAGCAGGCCGTTCAGTGCCTCGACGCCTGCGAGCAGCCGAACCGGACCGGTCGGAGTGAGGTCTCCGAAGCCCAATGAGGTGTAGGTCTCGGCAGAAAAATACAGGCAGTTGATCAGCGAGAACCCGGCCGGTCCGATCAGACTGCCCGCCTTGAGGTATTCGACCAGCGCATAGATCGACAGCCCGTAGACCCCGATTTCCAATGCGTGGGCAACGAAGGCCGAAAAGATCACGACCAGCAGCTTGGTGCGGTTCGGTATGCCGAGCGTGGGCAGCGCCGCGTTCAGATGGCGAAGGATTTCATAGTGAATCACCGTGGACATCGAGATCAGAAAGATACAAGCGAAGATGGCGACCAGCATCGGCGACCCGGGGTGGCCTGCTGGCCTGGGTGGGTTCGAACGGCGAGTCGTGCCGGAGTTCCCGGGAATGATCGGCCATACTGGATGCTCCTTCGTCAATCCAGCCCGGTTTCAGGAGCAGCTACCCCATGATCCACGTCGTCGCCATCATCACCGCCAAGCCGGGCCTGCGCGATTCGGTGCTCGAACTGTTTCGCGCCAATGTGCCCGCTGTCAAGGCCGAGCCGGGCTGCATCGAATATGGGGCCGCGGTCGACGCCAACGACGCGTTGCCGTCCCAGACGGCGTTTGGCGCCGACACTTTCGTTGTCGTCGAGAAGTGGGAAAGCATGGCGGCGCTGGCTGCCCACGCGGCGTCCGATCACATGCTGGCCTACGCCAAGAAGACCAAGGAGATGCTTGCCAGCCGGGCGATCCATATCCTGTCGCCTGCTCCCTGAGCTGAGGGCGTTCACTGATCCTGAAAGACTCGCACCCGCGCGGCCAGCAGTTCGAGGCTGTAGGCGGCGTCGCAAAGGTGAATGCGAAGTCCGTCGCTGCCGCAGGGCTCGAGGTGCAATTGCAGCGCCTGCGCCGTCGGGTGTTGACTCGCCAGCTTGTCAAGCGCAGCAAACAGCTCATCTTCGTCCATCTCGATGCAGGCGATCAATCGACCTGCCAGCGGGTCTGTCCACTGCAGGGTGAGTGATCGGGGCAAGCCGCGCTCGGCAATTGCATCCATGGTCTCTGGCCGAACCGGACCGAGGCTGTCAAGATGTTCGCGATCGCCATTGAACGCGGTGATTCGCAGCGTCGCCATGTCGTCATCTGCCAGCAACAGCGGGTGCCATCGACATTTGCGATTCCGGCGATCCCAACGTTGCGTTGCAGCGGCGGCTTGCCATGACGGCTGGGCCTGCCCGTTGCCGAGAATGCGCTGCAGATGCAGCTGCCGGTACGCTTCGCGTGACAAGCTCTCGGCAACGGGCATGGCCTCCCAGTCGATGTCGCGTTCGCGGGCTCTCAGAAGGCACTGCTGAACGGCCAGTCCGCCACCTACCATCCAGAGCGCGACTCGGCCTCCGGGCGCCATGCCGACGAGCACGGTACTGCAAGGCGCAGCGCCGGTCCGGCCCGGACGCGACAGGCCGGCGGCGCCCTGTTTGCAGATCTGCACGTGGGGCAGATCGAAATGACCGTCGTAAAAGCGATCGTCGACCAACGAGAACCAGGTCAGCGTCAGGCTGGCCGGCCATGCATGAGGTGGCGAGGCCGAAAGACTGATCAGACCAGTGGCTCCCCACCCGTGATGGACCAGACCGCCGCGCGGGATCGGCAGCTGAGCACCATCGCTCGTCAGCAGCGCGCCTTCGAGCAAGCGCATCGGCGCATCCTGCGGCGCGCAGGCGCTGGCCTGCCAGGTGTCAACGCCTGGCCGCATCGACATGGTCGGGAAATACGCGCCGGCCCAGCCTGACGACGCAGAACGAAACTGCGGCTTGAGCGGATAAATGAGGCCATGCAGCGCAGGGATGAAGTGTGAAGAGAAATGCAGATAGCCGTGGCGCAGGCGCCGCAGATCGGTGTCGGCCTCGTTCAGCCAGAATTCATTGTCCTCGGTGTTGAGCTCGACACGTCGCTTGATCGTTGACAGAAAGGGATCGCCGCTGATGGGGTATTCGCCGACATCAAAATACAACCCTGACGCAGCCGCCGCTTCGGCCATGATGTGCAACGGCACCCGGCTGTAGGTGTTGCGAATGCCCGCGCGGCTGACTACCACGCGACCCCGCTCGACGACGATTTCGTCTTCGTTGTACCAGCCCAGAGTGATCAGCTCCTGGCGCCGCATGGCTGCATTTGTCGCGGGCGCAATGCCGGCATCGACGCCACCGACCCACTCCCAGAGCACCAGATTGCTCTCCCGCATGTCGCCATCCGAGATGGTGTTGTAGCCCCCTCCGACATCTGAATGGGCACCCGGAAGAAATACCTGTCGCCCCCGGCTGCCAGCGCTGGATATGTTTGTCAGAGCAAAGTTGCGGCGGTGCTCATCACCGGCAGCCAACTGCAGAACACGGCGGATCCGTGCGTCGCGCAGCGAATCGAGGTGCAGTTCGACCGGATCGTCGTCGAAGGTCGGACCGTGGCTGCTGACGGTATCGAACAACCCGACAAAGGGGATCTCGAAACTACCGACCCGATAGTCGAGTGCCTCGAGTCGGTCGACCAGTCCACCGTGCGACTTGAGGACCCGATGGAGCAGCAATCTCGCGCTTGCGGCACCCCGACTGAACCCGAATGCATCGAGCCGCAGGCTCTCGAGCCGTGGGTTGCCCTCGCCCAGTTCGTCGATCCGGCTGATCACTGCCTCGAAGCAAGCGTCCACGCGAGACTGAACGCCGGTGGAACCGGTACCCAGCCCCATGCCTTCATCTTCGTCCGGCTCGCCGGCCAGCGTGCCCATTCCTTCGACGTAGATCGCCACATGATGGTCGTCGGCCCGGGTATGGGTGGCCAGCGTGGTCGCCAGGCGGGCGACATTCGAGTAGCTGTTTTCGTAGCTGCCGCGATGATCGGCATCTCCGATGGTTCGATGCCCCTCGACCCGCGTGCCGGTGTTGTACAGATTGTTGCCCGTGCCATCGATGAATACGCTGATGCGAATTCGCCAGGGAGGCCGCGGATGCATAAGCATGCAGTGCACACACGGCGAGTCGACTGCACCGGGGGCAGGCAAGGCATGCGCGGGCGAGGTGGCCATCGCATCAGCCGATCAATTCGGCGCGATCCAGCTGACTGGCCAGACTGATCTGTTTCAGCCGAACCCCGCCAGGCAGGAGGCGCTCCTCGAGCGCAGCAGCGTTGCCGACACGCGGCTGACGTTCGAGTCGCTGTGTCAGATCGCCCAGCAAACGCTCGACGCGCTCAGCCGGATCGGATGCCTGATGACCCACAAGATGCCCGCGAACCCAATCTTGCGCCGGGTCATCACAGCACTCGTGTCCGTACGCGAACATCAGCAGCAGCACGGCAGCGATGCCGCGTTCGTCGGTCAGCCCGAACCTTTGCGCCTGGACAACTGCCGGCTCGAGCAGAACGGCATGATTTTCAGACCCATTGGCATCGGCGCGTAGCGCTTGCGCCGCGTGCGCACTCAAGAGCGATTCGGCAACGTCTCGACCCGATGGATCGACACGCGGGGAAAATGCGGCGAGGCGGCGGCTGTACGCTGCCACCTGCCGAAGCTCATCCGAGCGCATGCGGCTACGGTCGAGCCGGCATTGTTGAAGGCGTCGGGCGCGCTGATTCTGATCTTGATCGGATCGCAGGCAAGCACCCGCCCATGGCATCTGCGGGTCGTCGGCAAACCCGGAGCCGCATTCGATGGCGGTCCTGATGAAGATCAGCAAGGGTTCCGGCCGGTTGATACCGTGCGCCATCGCGCGAGGGATGGCGGTTTGCACGCATCGCCGCAAACGCTCGGCCAGAGCATGGTCCCGGGCCTGGTCGATGCCATCAGCCGCGCAGAGCAGCGCGACAGTTTCACTTGCGAACCGCTGAACCAGCGCATCGCCAAAGGCCGCGTACTGTCGGCTGGAAATCTGCATCACCACCAGCAAGACCTTCGGTCATCGGACATCGTCAAGTACCTTACCCATCCTCGATATGGGTAATCAGTATAAAGACCGCATCTTGAGAAGATGGCGCATCGATCCGTTAGGCCGGGGGTGTTTTCATCGACTCGTTCACGAGATCGTGAACGGCCTGCGCCGAGCGACGGATCGGCGTGTCACGCTGGCAGGTGTCGAACAGCTATGGAAGACATTCACGAGCGCAGCGCGGCGCGCGCAGCTTCGTTCCGGGTGACAAGCGTCGAGGCGCTGTCGATACGGCGGCCGGTCACCACGACCCGCGGCAGCTCGACGATTTGAGCCACTGCGACACGCTGCAGCTGGCCGGTCACCACCACACGCGGCAGTTGATGAACCACGGCTACTGCGCTGCCGGTAGCAGACGACTGCTCGGTCCGGCTCGTCATGGCCAGGGCGCCACCGACCAGGAAGCCTGCAGCAGCAGCTGTGAAGGTGGCGAAGGTTACGGTGCGGCTGGTGATCATGGCGGGCTCCTTTGGGTGACTGCGGCGCGCTGTTGTTGCGTCGATGGAGTCAGTGTCGGAAATCGAACGACCTGTCACCAGCGGAATGCGACGAGACGCAACGGCGCGCGACAAAGCGTCGGATAAGCCGATTTCGGGCGCTGCGGATTTCAGATCGCCGACGATGCGCGCACCTCTATGTCGGCCCTGATCCCGCTTCGAGGCAGAAGCCTGACTTCCCATTGAACGACTCAAGCTGAAAAATCGATTCAAAAGCAAGAGCCGGAGTGCGCCGTACGATGTGGCCGCAGACACTGGCTTCATCCTCACTTCGAGCACCGCATCGTGAAGGCTCATCCATTCGACATTACCCAAGATCCGCGCTGGGCACGCATCGTCGCGCGCGACAAGACCGCCGATGGGACGTTCTGGTATGGCGTCCAGACGACCGGCATCTATTGCCGACCCTCCTGTCCGTCGCGCCTTGCGAATCCGAAAAACGTGCAGTTGTACGCAGGCACCGGCGCCGCCGAGGCGGCCGGCTTTCGCGCCTGCCGACGTTGCAACCCGGGGGGCATGTCCATCGAGGCCGCGAATGCTGCGGTGGTGACAAAGGCATGCCATCTCATCGACGAAGCAACCGAGCAGCTTTCGCTGACGCAGCTCGCCGAATCGGTGGAGCTCAGCCCGCAATACTTCCATCGTCTGTT
>JBDTQC010000172.1:0-6777 GCA_039932405.1 Ideonella sp. | reverse complement strand
ATGGCCAAGCCGATCGGCATGCCCAGGGTGGTGACGCCTGTGCCCAGCCGCATCGCCAGGAACGGCTTGTCAAACGCAACCAGCACGATGAAACCGTAATAAACGATCATCATCGCCAGCGTCAGCCACCAGCCCAGTCGGGAGCGCTTGGATTTCAGTTCCTGATACTTCGGGTTGCTCGCGATGCGGGCGGTCAGGTCGGTGGCCATGGTGTTCAATTCCTCTCGGAGAGTTGATTCAGGATGCCGGGGTTTTCCAGCGTCGACGTGTCCTGTGTCACGGCCTCACCCTTGGCAATCGAACGCAGCAACCGCCGCATGATCTTGCCGCTGCGTGTCTTGGGCAGGTTGTCGCCGAAGCGGATGTCTTTGGGTTTGGCGATCGGGCCGATTTCCTTGGCCACCCAGTTGCGCAACTGGGTTGCGATCTGCTTCGCCTCTTCCCCGGTCGGTCGCGAACGTTTGAGCACCACGAAAGCGCAGATTGCCTCGCCGGTCGTCTCGTCGGGGCGCCCCACGACTGCGGCTTCGGCCACCAGTTCGGTGCAGGACACCAGGGCCGATTCGATCTCCATCGTGCCCATGCGGTGGCCCGACACGTTGAGCACATCGTCGATGCGCCCGGTGATCGTGAAATAGCCGGTTTCCTTGTCGCGTATCGCGCCGTCGCCTGCCAGGTAGTAGCCCTTCAGCTCGTCAGGGAAGTAGCTCGACTTGAACCGCTCGGGCTCGCCCCAGATGGTGCGGATCATGCTTGGCCACGGCTTCTTCACCACCAGGATGCCGCCTTGGCCATTCGGCACGTCGTTGCCGGTCTCGTCGACGATGGCTGCAGCGATTCCGGGGAAGGGCAAGGTGCACGAGCCCGGCACCAGTGGCGTGGCACCCGGCAGCGGCGTGATCATGTGGCCGCCGGATTCGGTCTGCCAGAAGGTATCGACGATCGGGCAGCGCCCGCCACCGATGTTCAGGTGGTACCACTCCCAGGCCGCAGGGTTGATCGGTTCTCCCACTGAGCCCAGGATGCGCAGGCTGCTCAGGTCGTACTTGTCCGGATGCACGTCCGGATTGCCCTCGGCCACCTTGATGAGCGAGCGAATGGCTGTGGGCGCGGTGTAGAACACGTTGACCTTGTGCTTTTCGATGACGTTCCAGAAGCGCCCGCCGTCCGGGAATGTGGGAATGCCCTCGAACACCACTTGCGTGGCGCCCAGTGCCAGGGGGCCATAGGCGATGTAGGTATGGCCGGTGACCCAGCCGATGTCGGCGGTGCACCAGAACACATCGTCAGGCTTGAGATCGAAGGTCCATTTCGTGGTCAGCGCGGCGTGCAGCAGGTAGCCGCCGCTGCCATGCTGGACGCCCTTCGGCTTGCCGGTGGAGCCGCTGGTATACAGCAGGAACAGCGGGTGTTCGGCGCCGACCCATTCGGGTTCGCAGCTGGTGGCTTGCGCAGCCATCTCCTCGTCGAGCCAGCGGTCGCGCGCGTCGTCCCAGGCGATCGCACCACCGGTGCGGCGGTAGACGAGAACGTCCTTTACCGTGGCGCAGCCACCGAGCGCAATCGCTTCGTCGACCATCGCCTTCAGCGGCAGCGACTTGCCACCGCGCAACTGTTCATCGGCAGTGATCACCATCACCGCGCCGGCACCCTCGATGCGGTCGCGCAGGCTGTGTGCCGAGAAGCCGCCGAATACCACCGAGTGCGGTGCGCCGATTCGAGCGCAGGCCTGCATCGCCACCACGCCCTCGATGCTCATCGACATGTAGAGCACGACGCGATCGCCCTTCTTGACGCCACGCGCACGCATCGCATTGGCCAGCCGGCAGGTACGCGCCAGCAGCTCGGCATAACTGACGCGCGTGACCTGGCCGCCGTCGGCTTCGAAAATGATCGCAGTCTTGTCGCCCAGCCCCTGCTCGACCTGGCGGTCCAGGCAGTTGTAGGACACGTTCAGCGTGCCATCCTCGAACCACTTGAAGAAAGGTGCGTGGCTGTCGTCGAGCCCCTTCGTGAATGGCGTCTTCCAGCTCACGAACTCGCGTGCCAGCCGCGACCAGTAGCCGCTGTAGTCGGCATCGGCCTCCGCCACCAGCCGATCGTAGGCATCCATGCCTGAAACATAAGCGCTGCGGGCGATGTTGTCCGGCACTGGGTAGAGACTGCTGCTCATTGATTCTCCGTCGGAAGGCGGCGCTCGCCATGTTGTCTTGAGGCGCCAAAGTCGAGGCCTGCGCAGTTTGCTCCGGCTTGAGAGCGCCCGGTTTGCGGCAGCGCAAACAATTCTCAATGCGCTCGTGCAGGTTTGAAGGGATTGACAAAATGCTGTTTCGCACCGAATTCGGGGCCTATCGAGGCAGCTTGTGCGCTGGATTCGTGCATTTGCATGTTCTGCATCAAACGCGATGAGCTGCGGCAAGGTCATGATCGGGCATGCCCAATGCATTCGACTTCACGTCGTCGCCGTTCGATTGCCTGGACGACAGCGAACGCAAGGTCGTGCGTGATGGTGTCGATATCGCGTACTTCCGTGCCGACGAGGTATTGCTCGACCCAGGCATCGAGCCAGCGCACCTGTTCGTCATCATCAAAGGCCATGTCGCGCAGTTCGATGGCGATGAGTTGGTGGCAACCTTCGGGCCACAAGACTGCTTCGACGGCCGCTCGTTGGTGGCCGGGCGCGCCAGCAGCCGCTTTGTTGCCGCCGAAGAGGTGGTGGCTTACGAATTGGCGAAGGCGGCGGTCAGCGAGCTGATCTCCCGCAACGCGAGCTTCGGGGCGCTGCTGTTCTCCGATCTGTCGATCAAGCTCGGCGCCCTCGCGCAGCGCCACAGTCAGCGTGAGGTGCAGACGCTGACGCAGTCGCGTGTGTCCGAGGCATTCCTGCGCCCTGCGCATGTGGTGGACGGCGCCTCGGACATCGTCAGTGTCGCCAAGGTGATGCATGCACAGCACAGCAGCAGCGTGCTGGTGCGCGACGGCGAGCGGCTCGGGATCTTCACCAACACCGGCTTGCAGCGCGCCATCGTCGACGGGCGGTCGCTCGCCACGCTGCCGGTGCGTGAGTTGGCGACCTTCAGCCTGGTGACGATCGCGCCCGACTCGGCGTTGTTCGATGCCCTGGCGCTGATGATCCAGCACCAGGTGCATCGGCTGGTGGTGGTCGCCGACAAGGGCATCGTCGGGTTGCTGGAGCAGCTCGATCTGTTGAGCTTTCTGTCGAACCATTCCTACCTGATCACGGTGCAGATCGTGCGGGCGCAAGACCTCGATACGCTGCGCGCTGCAGCCGCGCAGATCACCCGGCTGATTGCCCTGCTGTATCGCGGCGGCACGCGTGTGGGCCAGGCGGCCAGGCTGGTGCAGGCACTGAACGGCAAGCTTTTCGAGCGAACCTGGCAGTTGGTTGCAAGCGCCCAATTGCAAGCCGACAGCTGCCTGTTCGTGATGGGCAGCGAGGGGCGCGGCGAACAGCTGTTGAAAACCGACCAGGACAATGGCCTGATCGTGCGCGATGGCGCCGCTACCAGCGCGGCCGAGATCGAGCAGGCCTGCGCCCGGTTTTCGGCCGCGCTGCGCGACTATGGCTATCCCGACTGCCCGGGCGGCATCATGATCAGCAACCCGATGTGGCGGCGCAGCGCAAGCGATTTTGCGGCCACCGTGCGCCGCTGGCTGCTGTGGCCGGACGCCGAGGGCCTGATGGCGCTGGCGATCTTCATCGACGCACATGCGGTGGCTGGCGATCGGACGCTGCTGGCGCAGGTGCGCGCCGAGATCGACGGCCTGGTGCGTGCCGACGATGCGCTGCTCGGACGTTTTGCCGCTGCCGTCGATGCGTTTCCCGATGAATCTGCCGGCTGGTGGAACCGGCTTCTTCTCATCGGCGAGCTGGGCAAACCGATGCTCGATCTGAAAAAGGCCGGAATCTTTCCGATCGTGCACGGCGTGCGAAGCCTGGCGTTGCGAGACCACATTCAGGCCACCAGCACGGTGGCGCGGCTCGACGCGCTGGTAGCGGCAGGGCGCTTGAGCGCCGAGCTGGCCACCGATCTGGCCGACAGCCTGCACTTCATGATGGCGTTGAAACTGAAGGCCGGTCTGGCCGAGATCGACATCAGCCGTCCGGTCACGGGCGGTGTGGCTGCCGAGCGTTTGAGCAGCCTGGAAAGAGACTTGCTGAAGGATGCGTTCGCGGTGGTCAAGCGATTCAAGTTGCTGGTGCGGCACCAGTTCAACCTCCAGGCGGCGTAGCGGCGTCCGCCATGCTGCCGCGCTGGATCCAGGCGATGCATCGCCGCTGGTGGCTGGCCCACCTGGCCGATCCGCACTTTGCGTTTTTGGTCGACCCACCGCCCCCGGGTGAATGGGTCGCGCTGGACTGCGAGACGACTGGCCTGGACGTGCACCGCGACCAGATCATCTCGATTGGCGCGGTGCGAATCGTGGGCAACCGGCTGCTGACCAGTCAGCGCCTGCAACTGCTGGTGCGGCCCGAGTGCAAGCTGAACGCCGACAGCGTGCGTGTGCACCGGCTGCGCGAAAGCGATGTGGCGCAAGGGATGGAGCCGGCGCACGCGATGCGCCAGCTGCTTGAGTTCGTGGGCAGCCGGCCGCTCGTCGGCTACTACCTCGAGTTCGATGTAGCGATGCTCAACCGCGAGATCGGACCGCTGCTCGGCGTGCGCCTGCCGCAACCCAAGATCGAGGTTTCGGCGATGTACTACGACTTCAAGAACCGGCAATTGCCTGCGCCGCAACGCGGTGGCACGATCGACCTGCGCTTCACGACGATGATGGACGATCTGGCACTGCCGCAACGCGAAGCTCACGACGCGCTGAACGACGCCGTGATGGCGGGACTGGCGTTCGTCAAGTTGCACGGATTGGTGGCGCCTGGCTAGCCGCCGAGGTGGCCGTCGTACAGAGGCGATTGCTCAGGCTGTCGGCTGTTCAGACCGAGTGGCCGCCAAAGTCGGAATCAGGGTTTCGGTCCGCAGCCTGGAAACGCACGCAAGCGCAAAGACCTGTGCCGTCCGTAGCCGGGTCGAGCGTCAACTCGGCGCCCAGCAGGTCGACGTAGCGAACCACAATCGCCAAGCCGAGCCCTGCGCCTTGCCCGACGGCCTGGCCCCGCACGCCCTGGGCCCAGCGCCGGGTCAGCTGCCTGGCATCGACAGCCCCCAGCCCCGGACCATTGTCGATCACGCACAGCATGGGAGCACCGCCCGCCAGGCGGATCGAAACGGTCACGCGAGGCGCTGTGTCGCTACTGCCGCCACCACCATATCGCAGCGCGTTGTCCAGCAAGTTGGTCAAGATGCCCTCGACCAGCGCCAGATCGCCGCGGATGACAACCGGTGGCTCCAGGCCTTCGGCGCCGAGGTCGACGCCCAGCGCATCGGCTCTCGGCATCAGGCGAAGCATGACCTCACGCACCAGTTCATCGAGCGCGATGGCCTGAATGTTCAATCCGGCGCGGCCTTCGTCGGCGCGGGCCAGTGCCAGCAGCTGGTCGACCAGCCTGCTCGCGCGCAGTTCCGCCTGGACAATGCCTTGCAGCTCATGCCGCCAAAGGGCCGCATCGTCCTGCGCCAGGGCATAGGTCGCCTGGGCGCGGATGCCGGCCAGTGGCGTGCGCAGTTCGTGCGCGACGGTGCCTGCGAACTCGCGCTGTGCCGTGAGGCTCTCCTGCAAGCGCGACAGCAAGGCATTCACTGCGGTTCCGAGGTGCTGCACGTCGCGCGTGGTAGCGCCGTCCGTCAGTGCTGCCGGCAGTTGTGCGAGGTCGTTCGAGTCGCGTTGGCTCACGACCTGTTGCAACTCCGTCAGCGGGCGGAGGTCGCGCTCGATGGACCGGTCGAGCCACCATGCGAGTACCAGCAGCAGCCCGATCTGTACCAACGTCGAGAGCACGAGCAGCTGCCACAACAGCCTTGTGCGACCGGTGGTTGTCTGAGCCATCACGACGACGAATGGCATCGCCTTGTCGCGCCGCAGGCTCACGCTGCGCACATGCTGTCCCTTGAACGACAGCTCGTCGAATTCGTGCACGGATCCCTCCCGGATGCGCGCTGCCGGCAGCTCGGCTTCGCCGGCGACGACACGATCGTCCGGGCCACGAACCGTGAAGTACATCGACTCGTTCGGGTCGAAAAGCAGGGTGCGAATTTCCCGCGGCGACAGGTCGAGCGTGAACTGCTGACCATCGTGGTGCACATGTGCGGCAACCGTATAGGCGTCGTCCAGCAGAGCTTCATCAAACGCCTGCGCGGCGAAATGATAGCCCACCAGCGTCACGACGATGGCACCCAGACTCCAGGTCAAGGCCAGCGGCAGCAGCACATGGCGGGCCAGCCGCGCCCGCAGACTCGGCGGGCCGTTTGCCGCTTCGGCTCCGAAGCTCAGCAATCCTCCTCCAGCACATAGCCGAGTCCGCGCATGGTCCGGATGACGGCGCCCGCGCCGATCAATTTGCGGCGCAGGCGCGAGATGAACGCCTCGAAAGCGTTGTCGCCGAGCATTTCGTCGAGATCGGAGAGCCGGCGTGACAATTCGCGCTTGCTGACCACACGGCCTGGTGGCGTCATCAGTTCGCAGAGCACCTCGAACTCGCGCGCCGGCAGGTCCAGCGATTGGCCGGCCAGAAAAAACCTTCGCGCGGGGCGGTCGAGCGCGAGTTTGCCGATCGAGACCTGGTCGGCCGAGCTGCTGGCGCGGCGCACCAGCGCGCGCAACCGCGCCTCCACCTCGCCCAGGTCGAACGGCTTGCCCAGG
>JBDTQC010000171.1:0-6785 GCA_039932405.1 Ideonella sp. | reverse complement strand
GCGTTGCCGTCTGGCGCAACCTGCAACTGCCTGTCTGGCGCGTTTGACAGCCTCGCGCGGTGGGCGAGGGCAAGGCGTGCCGGACACCAAAGTTTACGAGAGTGGCCGCTCGAGAAAAGGCAGCGCGTGTGCAAGCAGGGCTGCGGGGGCTTCTTCGGCGATGTAGTGGCCGCACGGCAAGGGATGGCCTTCGACCTGGCGGGCCAGCAGTTGCCACTCCTCGAGTGGTTTGAAGCAGCGCTGAATCACCCCGTCCTGACCCCACAGGACAAGGGTTGGCGGGTCGATCAGGCGGCCCGCAGCGATGTCGTCGCGTTCATGCGCCATGTCGATGGTTGCCGCGGCGCGGTAATCCTCGCAGATGCCGTGCGCGGTGCCGGGCAGCGCGATGCAGCGTTCGTATTCGGCCAGTGCGCGTGGGTCGAACGGCGCCAGGCCGGCGCTGCGACGTCCCATCACGTCGCGCACATACGCGGCCGGGTCGGCCAGGATCAGCCGTTCGGGTAGCGGCGCAGGCTGGATCAGGAAAAACCAGTGCCAGTAGGCGCGCGCGAACTCATCGCTGGTGTGCCGATACATCGACAGCGTCGGCGCCACATCGAGCAGGACGAGTCGGGACACGGCCTGCGGATGATCGACTGCCAATCGGTGCGCAACGCGCGCACCGCGATCGTGAGCAAGCAGGTCGAAGCGATCGAAGCCCAGGCGGCTCATCAGCGTGACCTGATCCTGCGCCATCGTTCGTTTGGCGTAGTTGGCGTGATCGGCCGCGCCCGATGGTTTTGAAGAATCTCCGTATCCGCGCAAGTCGGCAGCCACCACCGTGAACCGCTCGGCCAGCAGCGGGGCAAGCTTGTGCCAGATTGCCAATGTCTGCGGATGGCCATGCAACAGCAGCAGCGGCGGCCCGCTGCCGCCTACGATGGCGTTGATGTCGATCTGCGGCTCGACTGTGATGCGGCGCTGTGTGAAACCCGGGAACAACTCGACGAAGCGGGAATTGATTGCGGACATGTTCGACGCGACTGCAGACTTGCAAGCGCGATGGCGAGGGCGATGAGGGTCAGCATACCCGCCAAGGCGAAGGTCGCGCGCATGCGGGCGGCAATCGCTTCGGGGCTTGCTGTTGCCACGCCAGCCGAACCTGAACCGATCGCGAAGACAGCGCCCATCGCGGAGGCCCCCCGTTCCGGAACGGCATACCGGCAACCTGCGCGCCGGCATGCTCAGCTTCACACTGCCGGTTTCGACACCGGCGATCATCGTATCGATGATTTGGCATCCGCCCATGGGTGGCGATGCCGCGCATCGATGGCTGAGAAATTGTGTGTTTGAGACCTGCGCAGTCGAGTAAGCGGATATGCGAAAAAAGCCGGTGACGTTGTTCGGGCAGACCCGACTGTCGCTGGTGTCGGCATGGGCTGATAATCGTGCCGTTTCGTGCGGTGGCTCTCGATGCGCAAGCTGAAGGGAACAGCTGGGTTTTCTCCCTCAGTGCGAAGCGTAACCAGACAACGATTCAATGAGATCCGAAGGCGAACGATGAGACACATCGAATACCGAGACCTGACCGCAGGTGTATTGCTGGGAGGTGTTGGCCTCTTCACCGCACTCTACGGCGCCAGCCACTACACCATCGGCGACCCGGCCCGCATGGGCCCCGGCTTCTTCCCGGTGATGCTGGGCGGGGTGCTGGTGGTGCTGGGGGTGATCATTGTGCTGCTGGCGTTTCGCAAGACCGTGCATGCGCTGCACCCGCCGCCATTCGCGCTGCGCGCCTTGCTGGCCGTGTCGCTTTCCATTCTGGTGTTCAGCCTGCTGGTCAACAGCCTGGGCCTGGTGCCGGCCACCATCGCGATGACCTTCGTCGCGGTGGCCGCCGAGACGCCGTACAAGCTGCGCCGCACGGCGATCCTGTCGGTCAGTCTGGCACTGATCGCCTGGCTGATCTTCACCGTGGCGCTGAGCATGACGCTGCCTGCATTTACTTTCCTGGGCTGAGCCATGGACATGTTTTCCACCTTCTATTCGCACCTCGCGCTGGGCATCCACGAGGCGGTCACGCTTGCCAACCTCTGGTATTGCTTCGTCGGCGTATTCCTGGGTTGCCTGGTGGGCGTGTTGCCGGGTCTCGGCTCGCTGATCGCGATCTCGCTGCTGCTGCCGATCACCTACCACCTGCCACCCACCGGCGCGCTGATCATGCTGGCGGGGGTCTACTTCGGCGCCGACTACGGCGGCGGCACCTGCTCGATCCTGCTCGGTGTGCCGGGCCATGCGGCGGCAGCGGTGGATGTGCTGGACGGCTACCCGATGGCCCAGCAGGGGCGGGGGGGCATCGCGCTGTTCATGAAGTGCGTGGCCTCGTTCTGGGGCTCGGCGGTGGGCATCGTGCTGCTGATGTTCTTCGCCCCGATCCTGGCCGAGGCGGCACTTGCCTTCGGCCCGGCCGAATACTGTGCGCTGATGCTGCTGGGCCTGATGGCAGCCTCCACCGTCGGGCAGGGCTCGCCGATCAAGGGCGTGGCGATGATGGTGGTCGGCCTCATCCTTGGCGTGGTGGGCACCGACGTCAACAGCGGAACCATCCGCTTCGGCTTCGATATCCCGGAACTGTCCGACGGCGTCGGCCTGATCTCGATCGCGATGGGCCTGTTCGCGGTGGCCGAGGTGATCAAGAGCGCCGGCTCGACGCGGGTGACCACGGTGGTGCAGAAATTCGGTCTGCGCGATCAGTTGCCGACCAAGGAAGACTGGAGCCGCTCGTGGGGTCCGATGCTGCGTGGCTCCGCATTGGGCTCGTTTTTCGGGGCATTGCCCGGCACCAGCGGCGGTATGGCGACGTTCTTGTCGTATGCCATCGAGAAACGCATCTCCAAGCACCCTGAACAATTCGGCAAGGGGGCCATTGAAGGAATCGCCGGTCCGGAAGCGTGCAACAACGCCGGTGTCGGCACCGCGTTCATCCCGACACTCACACTGGGGATTCCGGGTGATGCTGTCATGGCGCTGATTCTGGCCGCGCTGACGATCCAGGGCATCCAGCCGGGTCCGCAGGTGATGACCGGTCACCCGGAGCTGTTCTGGGGCCTGATCGTCAGCTTCTGGATCGGCAACATCTTCCTGGTGATCCTGAACATCCCGCTGATCGGCATGTGGGTGCGCTTGCTGCAGATCCCGTACCCGCTGCTGTTCCCGGGCATCGTGCTGTTTACCTGCATCGGCGTGTACAGCACCAACAACAACGTGTTCGACATCTGGACGCTGTTCGTCTTCGGGCTGATCGGCTACGGCATGCTGCTGCTGCGCCTGGAGCCGGTGCCGTTGCTGCTCGGCTTCATCCTGGGCATGCCGTTCGAGGAGAACTTCAGGCGCACCTTGCTGTTGTCGCGGGGGGACTTCGCCGTGTTCTTCGAGCGGCCGATCAGTGCCACCGCATTGGCCGTGTCGTTTGGCGTGCTGGCGTGGTCGATGTGGTCATACATGAAGGCCAAGCCCCAGAAGGCCAACGCCATCTCGGAAGTGGATATCAACGCCGCGTGATCTGATGACACCGGCATTGCTGCCCTATCAGGGCAAACGCGAGGGGGCCTGAACGACAGGCGTCTCGCGGCTGATCGACCCACGTCGCGCGGATGCGGGTAGCTTCCGTTCGTTGACGGGACTGCTCCGATTTGTCAGCCCACGGCGATTGGCACGCCGTTGACTGCCCAGCTGATGCCGTGGCGATCGGTCAGCATGCCGAAGGTCTTGGCCCAGAAAGACGGCGCCATCGGCATCGTCACCTGACCGCCCTTGACCAGCGCATCGAACGCGCGTTGCGCTTCTTCGACCGTGTCGAACTGCAGCGCCATCATCACGCCCTTGCAGCCTTCGAAAGGCATGCCGGGCGGCGTGTCGCCTGCAAACAGTCTGGCGCCGCCGGGCAGCAGCAGGCTGGCATGCATGATGCCGTCTCCGCTTGGAGGCGAGCCGTTGCCACAGCTTTCCGCAGGGCCGGTTGGTGCAGGCATGTCGGCATAGGGCATCATGGCCTCGATTTTGGCGCCGAGCGCTTGTTCGTAGAACGCAAAGGCTTCACGGGTGTTGCCGTTGAAGCTCAGGTACGGCGTCAGGGTGGTGGGCATGGTCTGGTTCCTGATTGGTTGGACAAGTCGGTGGATGGTTGCGATGGTCCCGCCTCTGACGACGAACGAGGTCGATCGTTTTCGACAACGCGAACACGATCCTGGCGACTTTCCTTGCAAATGCGAATCGTTCCTATTACAGTATCTTCCAGGACGATCCATACATGTGCCAACACAGCAACTCCGACCTCCCGATGCCCATGGCTGCTCTTTCGTTCGCCGCAGCACTGCCCGCTGTGCCGTCAGCGATACAGTCCACGCCAGTTTCGCAGCCGCCGAACGGCACCCGCCGGCGCCGCCTGTGGGATCTCGACCGGCACGCACATTGCCCACTGGTAGGCGTGTGTATTCCGATCGCCGCACTGCGTCGACTGGTCGACAAGGCGGTGGCTGGTCAGGCGGTTGCCGACGACTACGAACTGCACAGCGGTGCGGTGGCCGAATGCCGTGCGCGCAGTCGTCTGTCGGAGGCGCTGCAGAAGCACCTCGACCAGCGCCATCAACTCGCCACTCAACGTGCCTCGAAGTTCAAGACCACCGAGGCGCTGGCGGCGTGGTGGTCCGAGGCCAGTGCCGGCCGGGATCTGCCAGGCGCGTTGTGGGCCACCATCACGCACCCGCGCTGCAGTCACGAGCTCGAATGTGCGGTGCTGGGCCAGGTTCACATGTTGCAGCATCAGGTCGGGATGGCGACGCGCGTCGAACTGTCTCGGTTTGAAGGCTTGATCGACGAAAACGCTGTTCTGGCGCGTGCACTGGCAGACGCGCAGCAGCGCAGCATGCGGCAGTCGACCACCTGGGAACGCCGCGTCCTCGCGCTCGAACGCGATCTGCTCGCGCAGCGGGCACTCAACATGGTCCGGCAAACCGAATTGGCGCATGCCCAAAGCGCTCTCGTTGAGCTCGAGACGGCAGCGCCGCATCTGCCTGAGCGGCATGCGCTGGCGCAGGAAGCCAACCAGCTGCATGCCGATGTGCACGGGTTGCAGCGCGACATCGCCGCCGCACGCCAGGAGGCCCGGCGCCAGCGCGCGCGGGCCGATGAAATGCAGCAGCGCATGCAGGCGATCGAGACCCGGCCGCAGCAGCTGGCGGCTGTTCCATCTGTTTCGGTTGAATCCATCCGCCCGTTGGCCGACTGCGCGGTTCTGTGCGTGGGAGGTCGACCGGCCAGCGTGCCGTTGTATCGGCTCGTTGTCGAGCGCACCGGTGGACGCTTTCTGCACCACGACGGCGGCGAGGAGGAAAGTGCGGCCAGGCTCGATGCCACGCTGGCCGCTGCCGATCTGGTGATCTGCCAGACCGGCTGCGTCAGCCACGGTGCCTATTGGCGGGTCAAGGATCACTGCAAGCGCACCGGCAAGCGCTGCGTCTTCGTTGAAACGCCAAGCCGCGCGGCGCTGGAGCGTGCGCTGGCCGATGCGGTCGGTACGAATGCTTCTCCGCGGCGCTTGCCCTACGATGTGCTCTGACTCCGCCATGCACAGAGAAAGCCATGCTGTTGAACCGCCGAGATTGGCTCGCATACCCGACCCGCTGGTCACTCGGCTTGGCGATCGCTCCATTCGGCTGGCTAGGGGCATGTGCTGCCGGATCGGGCACTGACGGAATCTCTGAAATCGAAGGCGAGCAGATTCAAGAGGTGCGCTCAGGTCGGACGCTGAACATTGTCCAGACCATCGAGCGCATCCGTCACGCGGATGTGGTGCTGCTGGGCGAACTGCACGACAACCCGCATCACCATCAGCGCCGGGCAGACTTGTTGACGGCGCTGGGGATGCCGATTCCGGTGGTTGTCGAGTATCTGCCACGCGGCGCGACGCCGAGCTTGCTGAGCAGCGCGGATGCGCAGGCGCTGCTGCAAGCGCTCGAACGGGTCGGCTTCGATGCCGAAGGTTGGCAATGGCCGCTGCATCAGCCCTTGTTCGCCGCCATCGCTCGCTCCGGCGATCTGCTGCGAGGTGGCAACCTGCCTCGCGAAACCACGCGCCGGGTGGCCCGTGAGGGGATCGCTGCGCTGCCGGTCGAGCTGCAAGCCATCCTCCAAGCAGCGCCGCTGGCGCCGACAGCACGGCGCTCACTTGAGCGCGATCTGCAGGATGGGCATTGCGGCCAACTCGGCGCCAGTCACCTGCCGGCGATGGTGGCGGTCCAGCGCGGCCGCGATGCGGCAATGGCGCTGGCGCTGATCACCGAACTCGACGCATGGCGCTCGAAGCAAGGCCGCGGTCCGGTGCTGCTGCTGGCGGGCAATGGCCACGTGCGGCGCGACTATGGCGTGCCTCAGCTGTTGGCGGCCCAGCGACCAGAACTGCGTCTGCTGGCGATCGAATTCGCTGAACCACCGCAGGAAGCTGCGCCACCGGACGCGCCGTTCGACATCGTCTGGAAGACACCCATGGCGGTGCGCGGTGACCCCTGTGCAGCATTCACGGCGCCGAAAGTCAAGAAACAAAGCGCTTTCGAACGACTGTGATCGGCGCCTGTGGAACAACTCGCCGTCAGCCGCGAAGCGCCGCTTCGATCATGGCGATATCGATCTTTTCCATCTCCATCATGGCGTCGAATGCACGCTTGGCAGCGGCCGGATCTGGATCGGTGATCGCCGCGCTGAGTGCGCGGGGCGTGATTTGCCACGACAGCCCCCATTTGTCCTTG
>JBDTQC010000170.1:0-6818 GCA_039932405.1 Ideonella sp. | reverse complement strand
TCGACGGACACATTCCCGCGTGGTGGAACGCGTCGCACGCTGCGACGCGGCGCGTCCTGCAGGGGCAGCAGTTCAGGCGGCGCCTGGCGGCAATGCTCGAAGACCTTGTCGCAGCGCGGCGCAAATCGGCACGCATCGAACTGCTGCGTCAATGCCGGCACCGTGCCGCGGATCGCAGCGAGCGAGCCGCCACGCTTGCGCGCATCCGGCAAGGCCTGCAGCAGCAGCCGGGCGTACGGATGCCTGGGCGCGGAAAAGAACTCGTTGGCACTGGCAACCTCGATGATCTGCCCGGCATACATCAGCGCGACGTGATCGGCCATGCCCGCCACGACGGCCAGATCATGCGTGATCAGCAGCAGGCCCATGCCCTGCTCTTTCTGCAAACTGCGCAGCAGATCGAGGATCTGCGCCTGGATCGTCACGTCGAGCGCCGTGGTCGGTTCGTCGGCCACCAGAAAATCGGGTTCGGCAGCCAAGGTCATCGCGATCATCACGCGCTGCTTCTGGCCTCCGCTCAAGCGAAACGGGTATTCGTCGATGCGGCGCTCGGGCTCGGGAATGCCGACTCTGCCCAGCCACTCGATGGCCTTGGCTCGCGCCGCAGCGCCCCGCACCGCGGTGTGGTTCTCGATCGACTCGACGATCTGGTCACCAACCCGCATCACCGGGTTCAGGCTGGTCGACGGCTCCTGGAAAATCATGCCGATGCGCCCGCCGCGGATCGCACGCATCCGCGATTCCGGCAGCGAAAAGACATCCTCGCCCTCGACTTCGAGGCGGCCCTGGGTGACGAGACCAGCCTCCGGCAGCAGCCGCATCATTGCCAGTGCGGTCATGCTCTTGCCGCAGCCCGACTCGCCGACCAGCGCAAAGGTTTCACCACGGCTGATCGCCAGGCTGAGCCCGTCGATGGCGCGCACGATTCCGGACTCGGAATCGATGGCCACTTTCAGGTCGGTGATTCTCAGCATGGCCGTGATGCGGATTCGAATGTCATGTTTGCGGGACTATGTGGTGGGCTTTGACGCGTCCGGCAACGCAATCCGGCGCGGCCTGAATGCGCGGGCGCGCGGGTCGAAGGCGTCGCGGACGCCGTCGGCAAACAGATTGGCCGCCAAAACCAGCGTCACCATGAAACCGAAAGCCGCTGCAAACGACCACCAGACGACCGGATCGCGGCTCATCTCGTTGCGCGCCAGGTTGATCATGCCGCCGAAACTGTTCATGGACGGGTCCACTCCAACGCCGACATACGACAGCACGGCTTCATATAGGATCAGCGACGAAAACTCGAGCACCGTCACGATCAGCATCAGGTGCGCGACATTCGGGAATATGTGGCGCGCCATGATGCGCGTGTCGCTGACCCCGAAAGCATTGGCCGCCTGCACATATTCCAGCTCGCGCAACTTCAATGTCTCGCCGCGCAGCAGCCGGCATAGGCCGGCCCAGCCAGTCAGGCCCAACACCGCGCACAGCAGAAAGAGCTTCAAGTCTGCGCGCTCGGCACCGGTTTCAAACAGGTTCGGGTTCTTGTCCAGGAACACCTGCACCATCAGGACGCATGCCGCGATCAGCAGCACGTTGGGGATCGACGACAGGACCGTATACAGGTACTGGATGGCTTCATCCACCCAGCCCTTGAAATAGCCCGCCAGCAGGCCCAGCCCCACCGCCAACGGCAGCGTGGCCACGGTTGCCAGCGTGCCGATCACGAACGCGGTGCGGATGCTCTTCAGAGACTGCAGCAACACGTCGTTGCCGGTCAGGTCGGTCCCCAGCAGGTGGTAGGGGCCCGACAGCGCCGTTGCCGGTCCGATCAAAATGCACAGCAGCCACAGCATTCCAAAGGCCGCGATCCATGGCACCTGCGTTCGCTGCTGCAGGATATCGCGTCCCATCGCCATCGCGGACACCTGCTCGCTGCGTGCGATCAACGAGACGCCGATCACACTCAAAACCACCGCAGCCAGGATGCCGAAGGCCAGACCGATGGCGGTGCGGGTGGCGAGGTCGGCCGCCCACTGCGATTGCGGGTCGGTGAGGTGCGCGCCGGCGAACTTCAGCCGCGGTGCGACGCGCCGAACTTCGCCATTGACCGTGACCGAATCCTTGGTGAACCCCACATAGGCCAAGGGCACCGAGTAGGTCGCCTCCCTCGACTCGATGAGATTCCAGACCATTGCATCCAGCACCGAGCGCGTGCGCGAGTCGTAGGCCGCGCGCGAATCGGGTGCCGATACCGACTTCGGCAGCAAGGGCCGGTAGTGGATGCTGTCGACCAGCGTGACCCCGAGGCACAGCAACAGGATCAGCGAAGACGCCAGCGCAGGCCCGTTGAAGAACACCTTGCGCCAGTTGACACGCAGTTGCGGACTGCGCAACACGAACACCACGTACGCGAGGAGCGCGAAGAACAGCAGCCAGAAGGCGGCGTCGGTCCAGAGCAGAACAAACTTGGGCATCGCTTGCGACTCGGTCAGGCCAGCCGCACGCGCGGGTCAACCCACGTGTAGGCAATGTCGATCAGCACGTAGGTGGCGATGTACAGCAGCGAGCCCAGGAAAACCATGGTTCGTACCACTGCAAAATCCTGCTTGCTGATGGCCTCGATCACGTAGGCACCGAGCCCCGGCAGGCCGAAGAAACTCTCGAACACCAGGCTGCCGAGGAATACATACGGCAGATACGAGCCAGCACTGGTGATGATCGGGATCAGCGCATTGCGCAGCACATGGCCGTACATCACCGCGGTCTCGGACAGGCCCTTGGCGCGCGCCGTGCGCACGTAGTCCTTGCCGATCTCTTCCAGGAACATGGCGCGGTACAGGCGTGATTCACCACCCAACCGGGCAATCAGCGACAGCGCAATCGGCAGCACCAGGAACTTCGCGGCGTCCAAGCCCGGCGCATACCCCGAGATCGGGACCAGCTTCAAGACCCGCGAGAACAGGTACTGCCCGACGATGATGTAGAACAGGCTGCTGATCGACAACATCAGCACGCAGGCCACCACGCCCCATACATCCAGTCTCGAGTTGCGAAACATGACGAGCAGCAACGCGAATGCGGTGCTCGCAATGACTTGCAAGACGAACAGCGGCAATGCCATCTGCAGGCTGACCCACATGCGTGAAGCCACCTCGTTGCCGATGTCACCCGCACTTTCGGAATCCGGGCGCCCGAACCGCAGCGCGAAAAGCGAGATCGAGCGATCCCAGAAAATCGTATCAGTGACGACCGCGGAACCTTGGCGGTCGCTGTTGATATAGAGCGGCTTGTCATAGCCGCGTTCCGATTTCCACTTCTCGATCGCCGGCTGCGTGACGCGCTTGCCACCCAGGTTCAGCCGCGCCATGTCGTCGGGCGTGTTGACAGTAAAAAACAGAAAGAAGGTCAGCAGATTGACGCCGACGAGGATCAGCACGGCATAGACCAGCCGGCGCAACAGGAAATTGAGCATGCGTGGTTCTCAGCCCGTCCTAACCGGCCAGCACTTCGCCGCGTGCATTGGTGCGTTCGCGCCGCTTGAGGTTGTTGCGCGCGATCCAGAACAGCGCCAATGCCACTGCCACCAGCAAGCCGAGGGGCCACCAGATGGGCTTGTTCCATTCACGCTGCTTCTCGACCCGCGTCGCCACATCCACGCGCAAATAGCGTCCGGTGTCGCGGATCAGGATGGCAGGCTTGTAGTTGTGCACCCACTGCTGGGCGGCCGCCGATGCAAACGGGAAAAAACCCATCGTCCAGGGCGCATCCCTTTGCACGATAGCCACCAACTCGTCGATCAGCTTCTGCTTCTGTGGCCCGTCTTCGAGCATCTTCATCTGCTCGAATAACTGGTCGAACTCGGGGTTGGCGTAGTTGGCAGTGTTCTCGCCGTCGTATTTGGTCTTGCCAGCCAGCGTGGTCAAAAGGAACAGAAAATTCTCGGCGTCCGGGTAGTCGGCGTTCCAGCCGAGCCAGAACACCTGGTAGCTGCCTTTGCGTACCTTGTCCTGGAACTGGTTGTTGTCGGTCGCCCGGACCTCGAGCTGGATGTCGACCTTCGCGAACTGTCGCACCACCCAATCGATTTCGGCCTTGTTCTCGGGTGTCGGCGCCGCATAGAAGTCGTAGTTCAAGACCATCGGCTGCCCCGTCTTTTCGTTGCGACCGTTTCGAAAACCGGCCTCGGCCATCAGCTTCTTGGCTTCTGCGATCGAACGGCGCTCGTAGTGGCCACCACTGGCATCGTCGACCCACGTGTGGGTGATCGGGTTCGTACCCTCTTTGGTTCCCTGCCGCGAACCGAAGATGCCGGGCGGCAACGGGCCCATGGCCGTGTCACCGGCCTTCTTCGGGAAAATCTTCGAATACTGCTCCCAGTCCAGTGCGATCGAGATCGCCTGGCGAATCTTGCGATGGCTTTCCTTTTCGGCCGCAGTCCCGACGTCGCCGATCGAAGGGTCCAGCATGTTGAAGCCGATGAAGTAGCTGTTGACGTCCGACCCCTTGTTGAGCCTGAACCCCTTCTGCTCGTACTCCTTGCGCACCTCTTCCGAGTCCTGCATTGCAACCCGGTGACTCATCCCCGTGTCGGTGCGCTCGAACACCTCCAGGTCGTAGTAGCCCTGCCTGAACTTCCCCTGACGTGGAAGGGGCTCCTTCTCGATCGTCGAGACCAGCGCATCGATGAAGGGCATGGTCTTGCCGCAGTCGGCGAGCAGGCCCGCCTCCTTGTCGCCGGGCATGCCCTCACAGGGGTAAGGTTCGCCCCGATAGTTCGGATTGCGCTTCATCACATGACGCCGGTTCTTGATGTACTCGGTCATCATGTAAGGACCGGTGCCCACCGGCCAGATGTCGAATGACAATCCGTGCTCTGCCATGCCGGGCTGCGCATAGAACGCGTCGGCCTCCCACGGAATCGGCGCCGTGAACGTCATCTGCATCCAGTAGCTCCACTGCGGGTATTTGCCCTTGATGCGGATGCGCAGCAGATGCTTTTCAGGCGCCGAGGCACCGGCCAGGGGCCATTTTCGGAAGTCCAGGAACGGCTTGTCGAGACTGGCGGGATCGAGGCCCTTGCGCAGTTCGGCGTCCTCGCGCTTGATCAAGTCGCCATACTCCTTCAGCCCCACCACATATTGCGCAAAGGTGCTGAAGATCGGCGCGGTGATGCGGGTGGTGGCGTGCCGTTTGATGGCGTAGACGAAGTCGTCCGCCACCAGTTCACGCGTTCCCTGCTCCTTGAAATCCAACGGGGTACGGCGATCGCCCAGCTCGCCAGGTTTCATCGAGTGGTAGTAGTACTTGCCCTGCTGATCCTTTGCAAACGCGGGATGCGGCTGGAACAGGATGCCCGGCTTGATGTGGACGTCGTAGATGCTTTCGGCGACCAACTCACCCGGGGCGTCGGCCGGCAGCTGTTTGCCGTCCTTGTCGAAATAGGTCGGCTTGACCACTTCGGTGGCGGTCTTTGGCACCAGCACGAACGGCCGCTTCAGATAGTGATAGCCGTACGGCGGCTCGTAGATCTGGTACGTGTAGGCGGTGTCGTTGCTCCAGTACGAAGCGGTCGGGTCCAGGTGCCGCGGCGAACTCTCGACCACGCCACTGAACAAGGTATTGGTCGCCGCCGCACCTTCCGGCCAGGGATTGTTGTTGCAAGCGGCCAGGGCGAGCAAGGCTGCGCCGGCAAGCCATCGACCGAACAGCTTCGCTCGCCGAACTGCAGCGCGTGCCCCCACCGAAGCATGGTCTGAATGCATTCACGAATCCCAATCTGCAATCGACACCGCAGGCTTGCGCAGTGCACTCACAAAACGATGTGCCTGCAGCCATGCCGGCTTTTGACCGGGCAGCCGCGAGGCACAAGGCGAATCATAAGCGTTACCAGCCGATCTATCCCAGCTACCAACCGATCAGCACGTCCCGACCTTGCACCAGCAGTTGCACCCGTGCCCCCTGCGGAAGACTGACCTTGGTCGGTACGTGGCCAAACGGCAGCCCAGTCAGGATCGGTGTCGACGTGGTGGCGCGCAGCTGCGCCAGCATCGACTTGAGCGAATAGCCTCGATCGAGCGGCGACTTCTTCCAGCCGGTGAAGTGTCCGAGCAGGATTGCCTTCTGGCTATCGAGAACGCCCGCCTGCTGCAATTGCAGCAGGCTGCGCTCGACCCGATAAGGATGTTCGTTGACATCCTCCAGAAAGAGAATGCCGCCCTTGGTGACATCGGCGCGCGGCCAATGCCGGGTGCCGAGCAGGGAGTTGACGATCGCCAGATTTCCGCCCCACAGGTGGCCTCTTGCATGAAGCCCGTCGAACCCGGATTCGGTGCGAAAACCGACCGCTTCGAGTTCGCCGCCCATCGCCTCGACAAAACAGTCGCGCGTGACTTCGTCGACCCCGCCGGCGGCTTCGGCGCGGCCAAAATCGGCGCAGGCCAGCGGGCCGGACCAGCTGCGCCCCGCATCGCGCCCGAGGTGCGCCAGCAAGGCAAGTTGCAGCACCGTGTTGTCGCTGTGGCCGACCCAGCGGGTGCCGCGCTCGATGCTGCGCGCCAGCAGCGGCCAGTCGATGCGATCGAGCAACCGGGTCAGCCCGTAACCACCGCGCGTCGCCATCGCGATATCAGGTGCCGCCTCGGCCGTTCGGTGCAACGCCGCCAGGCGCTCGTCGTCGGGGCCCGCAAAACGCTGCCACTTGAGCCGCGCTGCAGGATCGACCGAAACATCGAAACCCAGTTGGCCGAGGCGCCGCACCGCCAGTTTCAAAGGTGCTGCCTTTGCGATGACGCCGGAAGGGCTGTACAGACTCAGGCTTGTCATGG
>JBDTQC010000169.1:0-6823 GCA_039932405.1 Ideonella sp. | reverse complement strand
GCCATCTGCGTCGCGTGGGTCTGCAAGGTGTTGTGCATCATGTAGAAGCCCAGCCCCAGCACGACGCAGGACGGAATCGCCCACCACCAGATCGGCCCCACGGCCAGCGCGAGCATCGAGCAGAGCACCAGCACCGAGCCGGCTGCCACCAGCACCCGCTCGCCGAGCCGCGAGACCAGCGCGCGCGCGAACAGCGCGAAAATGATTCCGCCCACCGCAAACAGCATCACGATCGCGCCGACGCTGGACAGCGGCAGCCCGAAACGCAGATGCAGGTGAGCGGCGATGAAGGCGATCGGGCCGAAGACGAACGCGCCTTCCAGGCAAACCGACAACAACACGACGCGTGCCCACGGCTTGTCGAAAACGGCACGGAATTCCCGTGCAACCCGGCCCACCATGTCCCCGGACATGGCCGCACTGGTGCGATCAGCATTTGCTGGCAAGCGACTGCGAACCCCTTGCAGTGCAACGGCAACCACGAAGAAGGCCAGCGCCATGGCGAAGAACGGTGTGCGCCAGTCGAGGTGATCGGCAGCGAAACCACCGATCCACACACCGATCGCGAAGCCCGAGATCTGGCCGATCAGAAAGCGAGCCAGGATCGGTTGGCGCTGCTCGAACGGAATGGTGTCGCCGATCCAGGCCATCGACAGCGGTATCACCGCTGCCGCGCTGATCCCGGCCAGCAGGCGCGCAGCAAGCAGTGTCGAGTGCCCGGTGGCCATTGCACAAAGCAGCGAGGTAAGCGCCGAAGCCATGCAGGCCCAGGCCACGACGCGGTATTTGCCGAATCGATCGCCCATCGGACCGAATACCAGTTGGGACAGGCCATACGAGATCGAATAGATCGTGATGACCTGCGAAGCTTGCCCGAGTGACACCGAGAACTCTTGCGCCAGGCGCGGCAGCAGGGCGTCGGTCATGCGCAGCGCGATGCCGCTGCACATCGCCGCCAGCGCGAGCCCGGCAATTGCCAATATCGGAATCGGTGCCGTGGCGCTGCCTGCTGCGGGCTCGGCCTGTATCGCTTCGGGTCTGGTGTTTGCGGGCTGGTGGACGGTTTCCGTCATGGACATCGGGCGTGCAGATTGGACTGCGCCCGACGATAGCGTCAATCCGTCTTTGTGGCGTCGGACTCAGGTGCGCCGACGTCGGCGCTTGGGTGCGGAACCGATGCGGCTTACCCAGGTTCGCGCCTGTCCGGTGTCGACGTGAACGAATTGCCGGCCGGGATAGATGCCGGTGCCGCCCTCGTCGTTGAAGCGCCGCAACATGGCACCGATCATCGCGCTGGATGCGCCGGGAACGATGATGTCAGCCGCCTTGCCGTACAGGTGCATCGACTGACGTCCCGATCCTTCGGCTGAATCATTCGTCTTGACGGTGCGGAAGCCGGACGTGATCTCGATCGTCGGCAAGACGCCGTTGAATTCCATCCAGCGCTGGATGCCGCACAACACGTCGAGCAGGTCGGGGTCGATCTGCACCGTGCGCTGGGCACGCACGTCTCGCAACAGATGACACGCTGCGAAATAACCGTCCCGATCGAGCGAGCCATCGCCGTTGCCGTAGCGCACCCGTACCGCCGGCCCGTCGCGGCGCATCAGGATGCTGCGGTCACCGGCCAGCAAGACGTCGCGCCAATCGATTGCTTCCTGCTTGGGCAGCGGCTCGGTGCTCAGCGTGGGCGCGAGCATGTCGGCGCTCGCCAGTCCGCAGCTGCCCATCAGTAATCCGGCCCCTGCACCGGCCAGCAATCTGCGCCGGCTCAGGGTTCGGGCGAAGCAATCGACAATCATCTCGGCGCGCCTTTCGAAACAAGCATCCGGTCTCGATCCTGTATCGGTGCAGGCGCGCGGAACTGGAGGCGCGCAGTTGTCACCGGCTGTAACTGAGGCAGATCCATTTGCCAGGATCGTCAGGATCGCCAGGAGGATTGGTTAGCGAGGCCGCTGTCGGACACCGCCACCGAACACTGCACTAGCATTGGGGCAGACTCACTGCCGCAGCGCTCCGAATGAACCCGAACATCAAGAATCTGTTGCCGATCGCCGCCTTGCTCGCGGGTTTTTCAATGCCGGCTGGCGCCGCGAGTTCGGCGGCGTCGTCGGCTTCCGACAGCGTCACAGCGTCAGTCGGCAGCCTGTCAGGCTCGCTGGTGCAGTCGAGCAACAGCTCGTCGAAAGGCGGCCAGCAGGTGGCCGATGGCGATTACCGGATCATCGAGATCGCGCGCGACGCCGACCGGCCGGACTCGGTCCGCCTGAAACTGGTTGCGACGGCGATGCCCGCAAACCAGCTGCCAGCCGGCAACGGCGAGCCAGCGTCGTTCGAATTGATCGTGCCGCAGCAGGTCGTGTTCAAGACCGGCCTGATCGAGGGTGCGACGATCAACGCCAGACAACGTCCGTACGGACTGGAATTTGCGGAAGGCCAGCCACGCCGCGCGTTTTTCCTGGCATTGCGCGACGAGTGGTACCGCGAACTGAAATCGACGCCGGTTTCGCTCTGATTCGCCGGCGCGGGTCGTGATGGGGCGGCTTTCCAACCTGCGGGCCAGTCCAGCCGGTGATCGAATCCGGCGTGCGCTGAGGCAAATCGGCCCGGCGGCCCTGCTGGTCCTGTGCTGCGCTTCGGCGCAGGCTGGCGCGCTGCGGTTCTGTGATCGGGCCGCCGATCCGGACGCCGATCAGAAGGACCGGATCTTTCGCTTTGGCGCCATCGTCAAGGCGCAACTCGAAGCTTCCGGCCATCGGCTGGCTTTGATCTCGCGCTCCGGCCTCGACTTGCAACGTTTCGGCGTGCGTTACAGCCATTCGGGAGTCAGCCTGAAGGCGGGAAACGGTACGCCCTGGTCGGTCCGGCAGCTTTATTTCGCCTGCGATGAACAGCGCCCGCGCATCTTCGACCAGGGGGTCTCTGGATTTCTGTTGGGCATGGACGATCCATCGATCGGCTATGTGTCGATGATCCTGCTGCCCGCCGAGGCGGAGTCCGCACTCGAACACAGCGTCACCGACGATCGGCGGGCGTTGCAATTGCTGGGTGCGAACTACAGCGCGAATGCCTTTCCTTTCAGCCTGCGCTACCAGAACTGCAACCAGTGGCTGATCGAGATGCTGGCCGCCGCCTGGGGTCTGCCGGGTGAGGTCGATGACTTGCGGCCGAAAGCCCAGGCCTGGTTGCGCGAGCAAGGCTATCGGCCGACGACATTCGAAAAGGTCTTCCCCCCGCCGGCCATGCTCGCCAGCCTGGTGTCGCTGCTGCACCAGGACGATCACCCGCGCGAGGATCTCGAAAACAGGCGGATTCAGGTCAGCATGCCGTCAGCGATCGAGGCTTTTGTCGCCAATCGCCTGCCGTTGGCGACTCGCATCGAGCTGTGCCACAACCATCGTCAAGTCGTTATCCACCGCGGCTGGCGACCGATTGCCGAAGGCTGCGAACCAGCGCCTGGTGACGAAGTGGTGAGCCTGATCGATCCGCCCGGATGAAATGGGCCGGGCGGAAATCCACCACCGGTCGCACAGTCGAATGTGGCTCCTGCGCCGGCGATGCAGTTTCTATCGGGCCAACGTGCCGGCCGCGCTGTCGGGCAGATAGGGTTCGATTGCGGCAGCGCTGAGCACGACGCCGGCCGGCCGTCGGGTGAGCGTGCCGGGCGTCTCGTCGGCAAGCTGGCGCAGGTTCATGTTGCCCAGTTCGGCCGCGATGGCCGTGCCAATCCGCGCCAGCGTGGCCTCTACCGCCGCCGGCGCCGGCAAGTGGGCAGGCGTCATGAAGTTGTCTTCGCCGGCGCAGCGAACGGCGTCGAGAATGGCTTCGACGGTGATCAATTCCGGATCGCGACCCGGCAGGTAGCGTGGCGGATCGTCATCCGTCGGCACCAGCAGCTTGGCGTGTTGCAGCGCACCGACAACCACCAGCAAGGAGTGCGACGGGATTGCGAAGGCCTGCGTGAATTCGGGCATCGTCGGTGCAGCGGCCGGTGCCGGGCTCTGGAAGCGGGCAGCCACCAGGCTCATCACCGACAACGCGAGCCGCTCGCGCACCCGATTGCTCAGCCGCGGCTCGCCAATGCCGGCGTACAGGTATTCGGGACGCTGCACATAGAACGCAATGCTGGCCCCGAACAACAGGACCAGCCAGCTCAGATACAGCCAGATCATGAACAGCAGCAGGATTGCGAACCCCGAGTAGATGGCGGCGTAGCTGTTCGACGACGCGGCAAAGATCGCAAACACCCAGCCGGCGGTCTGCCAGACGATGCCGCCAACTGCTCCACCGATCAGCGCCGGGCCGAAGCGCACCCGCGTATTCGGAATGAACAGGTAGACGAAGGTAAAGGCGGCAATCACCAGCAGATAGGGCGTCAACCGGCTCAGGACCTGCGCCAGCTGTCCGAACACACCGACCTCGAGCAGGCTGCGCACGGTATCGATGTTCATCACCGTTGCGGTGATGCCGAGGGCCGAGAAGACCAGGATCGGACCGACCAGCAGCACGCTGAGGTAACGGCTGAAGCGCTCGCCGAGGCGGCGCGGTTGTGCAATGTGCCAGATGTAGTTCAGCGATTCCTCGATCTTCTGCAGCAGCGAAATCGAGGTGTAGAGCAACATGCCCAGACCCAGGGCGCCAAGCACTCCGACATTCATGTTCTCGATGAAGGCGATGATCTGACCGGCCAGCTTGACGCCTTCGGCGCCAAGGGGCGCGAGCAATTCCAGCAGCAACGGCTGGATCTGGTTTGAGACGCCGAACGCCTTCAGCACCGAAAAGCTCAGTGCCAGCAGTGGCACGATCGACAGCAGCGTGGTGTAGACCAGGCTCATCGCGCGCAGCGTCAACTGGCCGTCGATCATGTCGCGGGCCAGCATCGATACGGTTCTGACCAGCCGCAGGGTCGCTGCCTGCCAGGCTGGCATCGTTTGCTCACGGTGCGCCCACACCAGGTCGTGGAGGCGCCCGCTCAGCCGGCGCGGGTTCGACGGGCTGTCATTAGGGGTCATCTGCAATCAGTTTAAGGGCAGGCGCGGCAAGGCCTTGTGGTTGGCCGGATTCCGCTGGAACCGCCAAGCAAGGGTGTCGATTTCGCGGCGCGAGCGACGCCTGCGGGTTGACTTGTCCTGCGTGGCACCTGTTCGCGGGGCGCAAACTACAATGCGCGGTTGGTTTGCCGGCATGGTGCCGCGGCCCCCATCAAGGATTGTCAAGTGTTCATATCAGAAGCTTTTGCGCAAGCAGCGCCTGCCGCAACGGGTGGGGCGGAGTCGATGTTCGGCAGCCTGGGATCGATGTTGCCGCTGATCTTGATGTTTGTCGTGCTGTATTTCGTGATGATTCGCCCGCAGATGAAGCGCCAGAAAGAACACAAGGCGATGATCGAGGCGCTCGCCAAGGGCGATGAGGTCGTCGTCGGGGGTGGCATGCTCGGCAAGGTCTCGCGTCTGGGCGACAGTTTTGTCCACGTCGAAATCGCCAACGGTGTCGAAGTGCAGGTCCAGCGTTCTGCGGTGGTGCAAGTGCTGCCCAAGGGCACCTTCAAATAAGCGTCGGAGTCGCGCCGCAAGCCGGCGCAGTTCGGGAGGCCTCACTGGCCGCCCGGCATTGCGGTGCATCGCACCGTGCCGGCTCGAACGCCGGATCTGCTGGAATTCGTCATGAATCGTTATCCCTTGTGGAAATACCTGATCCTCGCGTTCGCGCTGCTGATCGGGATCGTCTATTCCTTGCCGAACGTCTTCGGCGAGGCGCCAGCGGTACAGGTCAGCAGTGGCAAGGCGACCGTCAAGGTCGATTCCTCGGTCACTTCGCGGGTCGAGACGGCCCTCAAGGCGGCTGGCCTGAACGCGGATTTCGTCCAGTTGGAAGGCCAATCGGTGCGCGCCCGGTTCAACGACACCGATACGCAGCTGAAGGCCAAGGACACCATCAGCAAGGCGCTCAACCCGGATCCGGCCGATCCAAGCTACATCGTCGCGCTGAATCTGGTGTCGCGCTCGCCGGTCTGGCTGTCGTCCCTGCATGCCTTGCCGATGTACCTCGGCCTCGACTTGCGCGGCGGCGTGCACTTCCTGATGCAGGTCGACATGAAAGCGGCGCTATCCAAGAAGGCCGAATCGCTGACCGGTGATATCCGCACGCTGTTGCGCGACAAGAACCTGCGCCACAGCGGCATCGCGCGCGACGGCAATGGTGTCAACGTGAGGTTTCGTGATGCGCAGACACAGACCGCTGCTCAAGACCTGCTGATCGACCAGTTGCCTGATCTGCAGTGGACCCCGTCCACCGAAGGAAGCGAGTTCCTGCTGCGCGGGGTTCTGAAGCCGGCGGCTGAAACCCGCGTTCAGCAGACCGCGATCCAGCAGAACATCACGACCCTGCATAACCGGGTCAACGAGCTCGGCGTGGCCGAACCGGTGATCCAGCAACAAGGCACCGATCGCGTCGTCGTGCAGCTGCCAGGGGTGCAGGACACTGCGAAGGCGAAGGACATCATCGGGCGCACCGCCACACTCGAGTTGCGCATGGTTGACGACAGCGCCGAGGCTGCTGCAGCGGCCGCCGGCAACGGACCGGTGCCGTTTGGCACGGAGCGCTACGTGGAGCGCGGCGGCGCGCCGTTGATCGTCAAGCGACAGGTGATCCTGACCGGCGAAAGCCTGACCGACGCCCAGGCCGGGTTCGACGGCCAGAACCACGAGCCGGCAGTGAACCTGAACGTCGATGCCAAGGGTGCACGCATCATGCGTGACATCTCGCGCGACAACATCGGCAAGCGGATGGCGATCCTGCTGTTCGAGAAGGGCAAGGGCGAGGT
>JBDTQC010000168.1:0-6894 GCA_039932405.1 Ideonella sp. | reverse complement strand
CGCTCGTCGATGATGGCGGTGGCGAAACGAGGCTCGGCAAAGATCATCACCCCGGCGGCCGACTGGATCAGGTGTGCGCAAGTGCGCGAACCGACCACCAGAAAAAATGCGTCCTGGATCTTGCGGTGCAACCAGATGATGCCGGTCAAGCCGCAGAACACTTCGCGCTGACCGCGCTCGCGCAACACCGGCGCATCGCTGCAGCCTGCCGATTCGGAGCGGATGGGAATCAGGGTGCCCGAGGCGCCAGCCGGGGTCGGCTGCATGGAATGGTTCATGTGGCGAGCCCGTTGCCGATCGGCGTCTGGCGGCGCGCGTGGTCCAGGCGCGCACTGCGCAGCTTCAGGATGAACTGCGTTGCATTGATCAGGTAGGCCGCGTAGGCGGCCAATGCCAGGTACATCTGCTGACGGTCGCCGAGCGCTCCGCTGAACAGGGCCACCAGGTAGGCGGTGTGCAGCGCCAGCACCAGCATGCTGAAGACGTCCTCCCAATAAAACGCCGGTGCGAACAGGTAGCGCCCGAAGACGACCTTCTCCCAGATGCAGCCGGTGATCATGATCAGGTACAGCGTGAGCGTCTTGACGACCACCGAGCCGGTCGCTGCGGCATGGCCTTCGCCGGTGCCGAGGTAGCGAAGCACCAGCGCGAGACTGACGATGAATACCAGGAACTGCAGCGGGGCGAGCACGCCTTGCACCGTCGTCCAGCCCGACGCATCGCGCCGCCGGCGCTGCTCGGCGGTGTAGAGCGGTTGGCGGGTTGCCTGCCTTGTGGCATGTGATCGCATCAGCTTCCTCTGGTTTGCGGCCTTGAATCTAGACCCACGTCAGAAATATGTCAACAACACTAGACGTAAATTAAAGCTGACACTATATTTAAGTCCAAGGCTGCTGTTTTCAGTTGTCAAGTCGTTGTCGCACCGGGCGATCCCGATTGACGAGCAGAAGGCGCAGCGGTAGAACTTGATGGCGGCCAACGAAGCGGTACAGCCTCGGACGCCGCGCAGGACCACCGTTGGTCGGTGGCGCGCCCTGGCATGTTGTCGGGGCACAACCGCAGGAACATCGCGAGGAGACCGTCGATGGAAAGCGTTCCGCAGGAGCGAACCTCGGATGAAGGTTTGAGCGGTGGGGGGGCTACGCGACAGGATTGCGAAGCCGAGATTCCTCACTGTCGGCCAGCCGAGGCCGCCAACGACACCCGGATGTCGCAGTTGGCCCGCACGATCGAACAGGAGATCATTCCGCGCCTGATGCTGGCGCACCGCACGCCGGCCGAGCCTCTGGCACCGTCGGCCGGGCGCAGCCACGTGGTTTCCGAAGCTGATGTTCAGCGCTTTGCCAAACTGGTGCTGTCACACCAGGAAGACATGGCTTTCGCGACCATCCAGCTCCTGCGTGCGCAGCAGGTCTCGGTGGAGCAGATCTACCTCGACCTGCTGGCGCCGACAGCGCGTTACCTTGGCGAGTTGTGGGAAGACGATTTGTGCAGCTTCACCGACGTGACCGTCGGCCTGGGCCGGCTGCAGCGTGTGCTGCGCGAACTCAGCCCGGCGCTGGGCAGGAGCGTGGAGCATCCCTCGCAGGGCCGACGCGTGCTGTTGCTGCCCAGCCCCGGCGAACAGCACACCTTCGGGCTGGTGATGGTTGCGGAATTCTTCCGCCGCTGCGGATGGGACGTGACCGGCGGCGCCTGGGTAGCCGGCGCTGACGCGGCCACGCTGTGCTGCGCGGAATGGTTCGACGTCGTCGGCTTTTCGCTCGGTGCCGAAGTGCACCTGCAACAGCTGACCACCGGCATCGACTCAGTCAGGCATGCCTCTTGCAATCGTGCTTTGAAAATTCTGGTTGGCGGCCCTTTGTTCGCCTTGCATCCCGAGTTCGTCGACCAGGTTGGAGCCGATGGCATGACAATCGATGGGCGCGATGCACCGTCGCTGGCCGAAGCCCTGATTTCCGGGTCGACGCGGCGGCACGCACCGACCGGCTGAGCGCTGCGTCGGCGAGGGCATCGATCACTACATCAGAATCGAGGAATTGATGCACCAGCCGTCCGGGATCCCGGCGTCATGAGAGAGTTCGAGTCGCCGTCGGCCACGCTGGGCAGCTTGGGTGCGGATGTCGTCGTTAGACTGATCGCTGCGGCCGCGGACGTGGCGCTGATCGTCGACGGTGAAGGCGTGATCCGTGATGTCGCCTTTGGCAGCGATGATCTGTTGCGCGAAGGCTACTACGATTGGCTTGGCAAGCCGTGGGCCGACACCGTGACCATCGAGAGCCGACCCAAGGTCGAGGCGCTGTTGCGTGACTCGAGGGCGAATGTGGCGCCGCGCTGGCGTCACATCAACCATCCTTCGGTGGATGGCGCCGATCTGCCGCTGTCGTATTCGGCAATCACATTGCCGCAGCGCTCCGGGCGCGGCAAGGGCGGTGTGCGTTCGGTGGTGTTCGGCCGTGACCTGCGTGCGAATGCGCTGTTGCAGCAACGCCTGATCAGTGCCCAGCAGGCGATGGAGCGCGACTACTGGCGGCTGCGCCACATGGAAACGCGCTACCGCTCGCTGTTCCAGGTTGCGGCGGAAGCGGTATTGATCCTCGATGCAGCAACCGGCAAGCTCGAAGAGGCCAATCCGGCGGCACAGGTCTTGTTTGGCGCCGAGACTTTGCGCCCGGGCTGGATGCTGACCGAAGCGTTCGAGCCCGATACCAGTGGCAAACCGGCCAGTGTGGCGGCAATGCTCGGCCGTGTCAGCGCCACCGGCCACGGCGAAACCGCCACCGCCCGTCTGAAGGGACGGGTTGAGCCACTGCGCGTGTCGGCTTCGTTGTTCCGGCAGGAGAAGACGGCACATCTGCTGGTGCGGGTGGCGCTTGTCGACGGTACGCAAGGCGTTGTCGAGCGAGACGGGCAGAGCGCGATGCTCAAGCTGATCGAGCAGGCGCCGGATGCCTTTGTCGTGACCGACCTGGACGGCCTGATCCTGATGGCCAACCATGCATTCATTGACCTGGCGCAACTGGCCACTGAAACCCAGGTGCGCGGGCAATCGCTGGAACGCTGGCTGGGCCGCACCGGCGTCGATCTCAATGTGTTGATCACCAACATGCGGCAACGCGGCGCGGTGCGCTTGTTCGCCACCGTGATGCGTGGTGAGTATGGAGCCCCCACCGAGGTCGAGATTTCGGGGGTCGCGGTAACCGAAGGCGACGAGCCTTGCCTGGGATTCACGATCCGCGATGTCAGCCGGCGTCTGGCAGCAGAGGTCAGAACCACCGGTGCCGGGCGCGAGATGCCGCGTTCGGTCGGCCAGATGACTGAACTGGTGGGGCGCGTGCCGTTGAAAGACATCGTGCGCGATACCACCGACCTGATCGAGCAGCTGTGCATCGAGGCGGCACTCGAGCTGACCCACGACAACCGCGCGTCGGCCGCTGAAATGCTGGGCCTGTCGCGCCAGAGCCTGTATGTCAAGTTGCGCCGCTTCAACATTGGCGACCTCACAGCAGTTCCCGGCGAGGAATGAACAGGCTCGGCATTCGCTGTGCTGACATGTAGCGATTGATTGACACTCTGGGTGTAAATTCAGATTGACGTTTCCGAATGTCGCGTGCAGTATTGCTGCATGGCTCGACCCGCCCTGTCCACTGTCGCGGAATTTCTCAAACCGATCACCTGGTTCCCGCCGATGTGGGCGTTCGGCTGCGGGGTTGTGGCCTCGGGTGTGGCGCCTGACGGGCGCTGGCTGCTGATCTTGGTGGGCGTTCTGCTGGCCGGCCCGCTGGTTTGTGCGAGCAGCCAGGCGGTGAACGACTGGTTCGACCGCGAGGTCGATGCCATCAACGAACCGCAGCGTCCCATTCCGTCGGGCCGCATGCCTGGCCGCTGGGGCCTGGGAATCGCCATCGCCTGGACGCTGCTGTCCCTTTTGGTGGCTGCGTTGCTGGGTCCCTGGGGCTTCGCCGCTGGTGTGCTCGGTCTGCTGCTTGCCTGGGCCTACAGCGCTCCACCGTTGCGTCTGAAGCAGAACGGCTGGTGGGGCAACGCCGCCTGCGGCCTGTGTTACGAAGGCCTGGCCTGGGTCACCGGTGCCGCGGTGATGGCGGGCGGCGCGATGCCCGAGTTGCGCTCGCTCGCGTTGGCGCTGCTGTTCAGCGTGTCGGCGCACGGCATCATGACCTTGAACGATTTCAAGTCGGTCGAAGGCGATCGGCAGATGGGGATCGGCTCGCTGCCGGTTCAGCTGGGCGTGCAGACGGCTGCGCGCACCGCCTGCTGGGTGATGCTGGTGCCGCAATTGTGCGTCGCGGGCATGCTGGTCAGCTGGCAGCAACCGCTGCACGCGCTCGCGGTGGCCGTGCTGATTGCGCTGCAGATCGTGTTGATGCGCCGCTTTCTTCAGCGGCCGGTCGAGCGTGCAGTCTGGTACAGCGGCTTCGGTGTGCCGCTGTTCGTGATCGGCATGATGGTCAGCGCATTCGCATTGCGCTCGGCACCATGAGCCACGCCTTCGGATGGTGGTCGATCGCGCGGCTCGGGCTGGTGCAGGCCAGCCTGGGAGCGATTGTCGTGATGACCACCTCGACACTCAATCGGGTGATGGTCGTCGAGTTGTCGCTGCCCGCGCTGTTGCCTGGTCTGCTGGTGGCGATTCATTACCTGGTGCAGGTGACCCGGCCGCGCATGGGTTACGGCTCCGACATCGGCCAGCGCCGCACGCCGTGGATCATCGGCGGCATGGCGGTGCTGGCTGCCGGTGGCGCGCTCGCCGCCATCGCGACCGCCTGGATGGGCACTGACCGTTCTGCGGGAATCGCGCTGGCGGTGCTCGCCTTCGGCCTGATCGGCATAGGCGTCAGCGCCAGTGGAACCTCGCTGCTGGTGCTGCTGGCTGCTCGGGTCGATGCGCCGCGCCGCGCCGCCGCCGCAACGGTGGTCTGGCTGATGATGATCGTCGGCTTTGCCGCCACTGCCGGCATTGCCGGCAAGCTGCTCGATCCATATTCTCCCGAGCGGCTGATCGCCGTGACCTGTGCAGTTTGCGCGGCCGCCATGGTACTCACCCTGCTGGCAACCTGGCGCCTCGAAGGTGCCAACTCAGCGGCGGTAACGGCCGCCCCGGCCGAACCGAAAACCCCGTTCCGTCAGGCCCTGGCACAAGTCTGGGTCGAGCCCGTGGCGCGCCGCTTCACGATCTTCGTCTTCATCTCGATGCTGGCCTACAGCGCGCAGGACCTGATCCTCGAGCCATTCGCAGGAACGGTGTTCGGCTTCACGCCCGGCCAGTCGACCAGCCTCTCGGGCGTGCAACACGGTGGGGTGTTGCTGGGCATGCTGGTCGCCGGACTGGCTGGCCGCGGCCAGCGCTTCGGCTCGCTGCGAGCCTGGCAGGTCGGCGGTTGCCTGATGTCGGCCTTGATGTTGCTGGGACTGGTGGCCGCCGGGCTGGTCGGACCGTCGTGGCCTTTCAAGACGACGGTATTTGCGCTCGGTGCTGCCAACGGTGCTTTTTCGATCGCGGCGATCGCATCGATGATGCGGCTCGCCAGCGAAGGCCGCCAGGCGCGTGAAGGCGTGCGCATGGGCTTGTGGGGTGCCGCCCAGGCGTTGGCCTTCGGCGCGGGGGGTCTGGTCGGAACCGCGGCCAGTGACCTGGCACGTTGGTTGATCGGCACGCCGGAACTTGCCTACGGGGCGGTCTTTGCCTTGGAGGCGCTGCTCTTTGTGGCTGCCGCCGTGCTGGCCATGCGCCTGAGCGGCGGTAACCGATCCGGCGCCGGCAACACACTTGGTGTCGCTCGGCACCTTCAGGAGCAGGCTGCATGATGGCGAATGAAACTTTCGACGTGGTGGTGATCGGTGGCGGCCCGGCCGGCGCGACTGCGGCGCAAGATCTGGCACTGGGCGGGCGTTCAGTGCTGTTGCTCGATCGGGCTGGACGCACCAAGCCGTGTGGTGGCGCGATCCCGCCGCGCCTGATCAAGGACTTTGCGATCCCCGACGAATTGCTGGTTGCTCGGGCGACTTCGGCACGCATGATCTCGCCAAAGGATGTACGTGTCGATATCCCGATCGACAACGGCTTCGTCGGCATGGTCGACCGCCATGTGTTTGACGAGTGGCTGCGCGAGCGAGCGGCCCGCAGCGGGGCGCAGCGCCGGATCGGCCGTTTCGAGCGCATCAGCCGGGATGCCGACGGCGTCAGCGTCGTCCACTATGAAACCCGCGGCTTCGATGCGGCTGGCGACAAGCAATGGCTGCCGGCTCAGGTGCGGGCCCGCGCGATCGTTGGCGCCGATGGCGCGCGTTCGGAGGTGGCTCGGCAAATGGTTCCTGGGGCCGAGCGCACGCGGTATGTGTTCGCGTACCACGAGATCCTGCGTACCCCGGCTGCCCGGCCGGCCGGCTACGACGGCAGCCGTTGCGATGTGTATTACCGAGGCACCCTGTCGCCCGACTTCTATGGCTGGGTATTCCCGCACGGCGACACGCTGAGTGTCGGTACCGGCAGTGCCGACAAGGGCTTCTCGCTGCGCACCGCGGTCGGACATTTGCGCAACGCGGCGCAGCTGACTGATGCCGAAACCCTGCGGCGCGAAGGTGCGCCGATCCCGATGAAGCCGCTGCCACGCTGGGATAACGGGCGCGACGTGGTGCTGGCCGGCGACGCAGCCGGTGTCGTTGCGCCGGCCTCCGGTGAAGGCATCTATTACGCGATGTATGGGGGTCGGCTCGCTGCGCAGGCGGTCGACGAGATGCTGGCCAGCGGCAGCAGCCGCGCGCTGGCGCTGGCCCGCAAACGATTCATGAAGACGCACGGCACCGTGTTTCGCGTGCTTGGCATCATGCAGTGGTTCTGGTACTCGAGCGACCGGCTGCGCGAGCGTTTCGTCG
>JBDTQC010000167.1:0-6901 GCA_039932405.1 Ideonella sp. | reverse complement strand
GGCGCTTGCTGCAGTGGTGGCTGCGTTGGCAACGGCGTTGGCGGCATCAGAAGCAGCGCCGGCAACAGCCGAGGCAGCTGTGTCTGCGGCAGCCGTAACCGGTGTAGCAGGCGCTACAACAACGGGTGCAGGAGCCGGAGCCGGCATCGGCTCTTCTTTTTTGCTGCAGGCGGCCAGAGCGAAAGCAGCAACCAGGGTTGCCATCAAAAGCGTTGATTTCATATTTTTTCCTCAGATCAGAAGGTCGAACGTATATACCGGCAATTGTGAGTTCCCCAATTGCACAGCGAAGCCCAGAGCGGAACTCAACTTTTACAGGCAGGAAATTTCCAACCTTTCCACTGCCCAGTTACTCAGTATAAACCTAATAGGCACTTACCCTAGAGTCCCAAATTCGTTACAGGAAATGACTCGTGTGAGCGTTGTAAAAACGCGTCAAGTTCGTCCCAATCACGCACCTCCTCGGGGCGGGTGAAGGCCAGTCGACCCCGAAAATTAAGCCGGTCGTGGACCTGCAGGCTCAGCAAACCCGGCGCCAACAACACCGAAGGAATGGCGGTGATGTCTGCATCGGCAACCTGCCGGCACTGCACGACATGCGACCAGGTACGACGCCAGCTGACCCAGCGCGGATATTGGCGCTGGATGGTCTCGAACTGCGCAGCCAGCACCACCAGCTTGCGGTGCGACATCGCCCAATGATTCAACTTGTCGATCGTGTCGATCTCGCCGAGTGGCCAGTCTGCGAAATCGCTGTCGCAGAAATAGACCACCTTGCTGCCCCGCTCTGCCAGATAGCTCAGCGCGAAACGCCAGGCAGCGAGGAAGTCGCCACGACCCAGAAAGCTGCGATTCTCCGGGGCGTCTTGCTGATCTCCCGCGTGAAAACGACTATCCATGACCTCACTCCTCAATTTTCCCTGCTTCGACCTTCTCAATCTGGCCACGCCGACAACCAGCCCGCGCGAGCCCACTCATCAAGCAATTGAGACGCCTGCAATCCGAGCCGCGATCGATCGGCAGCGCTGAGCAACCGTTGATCGGCGAGGCGCCGCATCAGCGTGGCATCCCGGCCGGCCGCCCGAAACGATTCTCCGTTGATGAATACATGCCATTGATCCCACATCATGCGGGTGCGGATATCCAGCGCAACGCCACAATGTGAATCAATCGGCTCGCGTTCGTCAAACCAGACTTGCGGTTTGGGTTCACTGAGCCACTCGCCCAGCGAGCAGGCGAGCGCTCGCGAATCACCCACCAGCCTGGCAACTGCCTGGCTTGCGAAAGCCTGCATGGCCTCAGGAATTTTCGCCGGCGTTGTGGTTGCCGCTTGGCCGCGGTCTTGATACAGCGGCGGCGATGTCGTTGATTGGTCCGCCTCTTCGGCTGATGCATCGAGGCTACGCTGCAAGACCTCGCGGGCAAATTCATCGCGCGATGGCGCACGGAAACCGATCGAGCAGGTCATCGTCTCGCCTTCGGCCACACCGTCATGCCCCCAGCCGGGCGGCAGATACAGCATGTCGCCGGCTTCCAGGACGTAATCCTGTTCGGCAACGAAATTCGACAGGATCTTCAGTGGCACGCCGGGAATCAAAGCCGGTTTGTCGACCCGACCGATTCGCCAGCGGCGCCGCCCGTGAATCTGCAGCAGAAAGACATCGTAGGAGTCGACGTGCGGGCCGACACCACCACCATCGCTGGCGTACGACACCATGACATCATCGAGCCGCGCATCGGGAATGAAGCGAAAGCGCGACATCAAGCGATGCGCTGCCGGCAGGTGCAGATCGAGTCCCTGCACCAGCAGCGTCCAGCCCGCCTGTTTCAGTGCCGGCAATGCAGTGCGGGCGATCGGCCCTTGTCGGAGACGCCAGCCGGCGGGCGTCTGCCGGATCAGTCGGCATTCCACGTCCTGCCGCGCGGCCAGCGCGAACAACTCGCTCCGGCTCAGCAGCGGCTCGGCCGAAGGCACCGCCTGGCGCACCAGCAAGGGCTTTTTCTGCCAGTGGCTGCGCATGAATTGCGCGCGGCTGAGGCCGCCGAGCAGCGCGTCGGCCTGATCGATGTCGATGGTTGATTGCATCCCCGAATTGTGAACGCGACGCGCGCATGAAGGCACACGCTGAGGCCTGTGTCATCATTCCCGGATGTTGATATCTGCACCCTGTGTGGTCAGTCTGGTCTGGCGTCTGCAAGACGCGCAAGGGCAGTTGATCGACGAACTGAGCGACCCAGTGGAATTTTTCGTTGGTGGCGAAGACCTGCTGCCGAAGGTCGAAGAGGCCTTGATCGACGAAGAAGCCGGGTTCGAAACCGAGTTGCACCTCGAGCCCGAGCATGCCTTCGGCGATTACGACAGCGATCTCGTGTTTTTCGAGCCGCGATCGATATTTCCGGACGGTCTGGAGACCGGCATGCAATTCCATGGCCTGCCAGAGGGCGCCACGACCCCCGACATGCCCCCCGAGGCCATCTATACCGTGACCGAGATTTATCCCGAACATGTGGTGCTGGATGGCAACCACCCGCTGGCCGGACTGGCGTTGCGTCTGGCATTGACGGTACGCGATGTGCGCGCAGCGAGCGAGCAGGAAATCCAGGCCGGCAGTGTTGGCGGGCCGGCCGTCAGCATCCTGCCTTCACGGCCCGCCGACACCAGCCTCCACTGACCGCCTGTCCTGAGTGGGCTCAGCCCTTGCCGGTCGATCCGAAACCGCCACTGCCACGGTGGCTGGCGTCAAAATCATCGACGCGCCTGAAATGCGCCTGAATCACCGGCACGATCACCAGTTGCGCGATGCGCTCCATCGGTGCGATCAGGAAAGCTTCGCTGCCGCGATTCCAGGCGCTGACCATCAGCGGCCCCTGGTAGTCGGAATCGATCAGCCCGACCAGATTGCCGAGCACGATGCCATGTTTGTGGCCGAGGCCTGATCTGGGCAGGATCATCGCGGCCAGCCCGGGGTCTCCGATGTGGATGGCCATGCCGGTCGGAATCAGCCGGGTCTGACCGGGCTCGAGCAATAACGGCGAATCGATGCAGGCACGCAGGTCCAGCCCTGCGCTGCCGGGCGTTGCATAAGCAGGCATCTGCTCGGCAAGACGCGGGTCGAGCAGGCGAAAATCGATGGTTGTCATGCGCGTCAGTTCATTCGCTGGCAGATGAAGGCCGCATGGGCGTGGCCATCCGTCCTGCAATGTCGGCAATCAGCTGGCGGGCCAGCGACAGCTTGCTCGCACGCGGCAGCTCCCGATGCCCATCGGCATCGATCAGCAGCAGGCTGTTGTGATCCAGACCAAAGGTCGCAGGCCCCAGATTGCCGACGATCAATGGCACATTCTTGCGCTGCAGTTTCTCGCGCGCATGTTCGAGCAAGTTGCGGCTTTCGGCCGCGAACCCCACGCAGTAGGGACGGCGCTGACTACCGACATCAGGCAAGGCCGCGACCGAAGCCAGGATGTCGGGGTTTTCGGTCAGCGCAAAAGTGGGCGCATGATCATTGGCCTGCTTTTTTACCTTGTGCTCGGCCGCCAGCGCAGGCCGCCAATCGGCAACCGCGGCGGTGGCAATGAACAAATCGTTGAGCGGCGCTTCGGCCATGGCCAGATCGAACATCTGCTGCGCCGTCGTGACATCGCGGCGCAGCACGCCACGCGGCGTGGGCAACGCTACCGGACCAGCCACCAGCGTGACCTCGGCGCCGGCCTCGCGCGCAGCTCTGGCAATCGCAAAACCCATCTTGCCGCTCGAGCGATTGGTGATGCCGCGCACCGGGTCGATCGGCTCGTAGGTCGGCCCGGCGGTGATCAGCACGCGTTTGCCGAGCAACGTCTTCGGCTGGAAGAATGCAATCATGTCCTCAAGCAACTCGGCCGGCTCGAGCATGCGGCCATCACCGACCTCGCCGCAGGCTTGATCACCAGCGCCGGGCCCCAGCAGTGTGGCCCCATCGGCGACGACCTGCTGCAGGTTGCGCTGCGTCGCCGGATGCGCCCACATCTCACGGTTCATCGCCGGCGCCAGCAGCAGCGGGCAGCTTTGGGTGGGACGTGCGAGGCACAGCAGGCTCAACAGATCATCCGCCCTGCCCTGCACCAGCTTGGCGATGAAGTCGGCACTCGCCGGCGCCACCAGAACCGCGTCGGCGGCGCGCGTCAGATTGATGTGCGCCATCGCGTTGGGCTCGCGTGTATCCCACTGGCTGCTGTAGACACTGCGATTCGACAAGGCCTGCATCGTCAACGGGGTGATGAAATGCTCGGCGGCCTCGCTCATCACCACCTGGACACTGGCGCCGGCCCGAACCAGTTCACGCAGCAACTCGGCTGACTTGTAACAGGCGATGCCGCCAGAAAGTCCCAGGACGAGATGTTTGCCGGCAAGTTCGCCCGCGGGAGCGTCGATTGCCATCGATGGACTTGATGCTGAGGGATTGGAAGTCAATTCGGTCATGGGAAGTCAGATGAATGCCAAGATCCGTGCCGCACCGACGCACGCCAAGACACGCCGCGCTTCACGATCGGGCCACGCGCTCCGCGAAGATTGTCGCCTACCGATGCATGCCTATAGGATGCGCATGCAGCGAAGCGCGCCGGGCATCGAATTTGAAACGTCTGCACCTTGATCCACCATCCATTGAATGCACCCATGCCCAACGCTTCCGTGCCCGCGCGCCAACCGCGCTTTTTGCAGCTTCATCACGACGACCCGGCCGCCGCCAGGGCAGAACTGCTGGGCGGGCTGACAGCGCCTGCAGCTTTTACATCGCCGAAGTTTCTCTACGACCGGCTCGGCTCGAAACTGTTCGAGGCGATCACAGCACTGCCCGAGTACTATCCGACCCGCACTGAAGCCGCGATATTTGCGGCCGAGGCAGCAGAAATGGCTGCAGCAATCGGCCCGATCGGCAGCCTGATCGACCTCGGTGCAGGCAATTGCGAGAAGGCGAGCGCCCTGTTCGAGACGCTGCAGCCGCGACGCTATGTCGCAGTCGATATTTCAGTGGATTTTCTGCGCGAGGCGCTGGGCCGGATTGCGCGCGAGCATCCGCAGATCGAGATGGCCGGCATCGGGCTCGACTTTTCCGCCGGGTTGCAAGTGCCGCGCGAGATGCTCGGCGGGCGTCCGATCTTTTTTTATCCGGGTTCGAGCATCGGCAATTTCACACCGGAACACGCGCTCAGGTTTCTGCGCGGCCTGCGCGATCAGGCCGGCGATGGCGGGCTGTTGATCGGCGTCGATCTGGTGAAAGCGGCCAGCATTCTCGAGCCGGCCTACGACGATGCCTTGGGTGTGACCGCCGCGTTCAACCTCAATATGCTGCTGCACCTGAACCGGCAGATCGGCAGCGATTTCAGGCCGCAAGACTGGCGCCACATCGGCATCTACAACGCCGGGCAATCGCGAATCGAGATGCACCTGGAGGCCCGTCAACCGCTTAGCGTGACCTGGCCAGGCGGAGCGCGCCAATTCGCTGCCGGCGAACGCATCCACACCGAAAACTCGTACAAATATACGGTGCCAAACTTCAGGCAGTTGCTCGCCAACGCCGGCTTCTCGGCGGGCCGACACTGGACCGACGATCGCGATCAGTTTGCCGTCTTCTGGGCGCCGTACTGAGCCGGCCTTGCCGCCAGGGTCAAGGCAAGCGCGGCGGCGCAATCGCGGCCAGCTTGCCGATCGGTGGCGGCAATTCGGCTGGCGCTGCCTCGGCCGTATCCGGGGCAGTCATGAAGATGCGGTCTTCCGCATCACGGTTCATCACGATGATGCTGATGCGTCGATTGGTCGGCCCGTTGGGGTTGTCGCGCTCGAAGGGGTTGCTCGACGCAAGACCCTGAACCCGCAGCACACGGCCTTCGGGCAGGCCGCCCGCCAGCAGCTCGCGGCGTGACGCGTTGGCACGGTCGCTCGACAGCTCCCAGTTGCTGTAGCCGCGACTGCCGCCACTGAAGGCTTGCGCATCCGTGTGGCCCTCCAAGGTCAAACGGTTCGGCACTTCAGCGAGTACACCGCCGATTTCCTGCAGCAGATCGCGCATGTAGGTCTTGACCACGGCGCTGCCGCTGTCGAACATCGCGCGATTCTGTTCGTCGACGATCTGGATGCGCAAGCCGTCTTTCGTCAGATCGAGCCGGATCTGCGACTTCATGCCCGCCAGCTTCGGATTGGAAGCCAGCACGTCCCCGACCTTCTCCTTCAATTCCTCGAGCCGCTCACGTTCCGCCTGGCGTTGCTCTTCCTTCAACGCGCGCAAATTGAAGGTGGCGCGCGGTGCTTCCACCTCGCCGCGCTTGACCTGACCGTTCTGCCGCGACAGGTCGGTACCACCGCCCTTGATGATGTGCGACGAGTCGCCCGAGCCCGAGCCGCCACCGTTCAGCGATACCTTCATCGGATTCTGGAAAAAGTCGGCAATGCCCTTCTTGTCGCCTTCCGATGTCGACCCGAGCAGCCACATCAGCAGAAAGAACGCCATCATCGCCGTCACGAAGTCGGCATAGGCAATCTTCCACGCGCCGCCATGCGCCGCATGCCCGCCCTTCTTCACCCGCTTGATGATGATCGGCTGCAGCTTTTTCGCGTCACCGGCCATGATGGACCCCCCCCCGGAGCGCCTTCGGCGCACCCCCCCAGGGGGGCGCCACCTGCGGCCCGGCAAAGCCGGTTCCGCGGTGGCTGCTTGATCGCGCCAGTGTCGAGTTCCTGCCGGAAGCGGTATCTAGTCGAGGGTTCTGTAAGTGCTGATCTACATCCTGAAGCGAATCGCGCTGATGATCCCGACGCTGCTCGGCGCGTTGACGATCACGTTCGTTGTGATGCAGTTCGTGCCTGGCGGGCCGATCGAGCAGATCATGGCCGAGGCGCGAGCCGGGCAGGGCGGCGATACCAGTGGCT
>JBDTQC010000166.1:0-6924 GCA_039932405.1 Ideonella sp. | reverse complement strand
AGCCTTATGTGATGCGCGAGATCAACGGCATCTCTTGCGCAATCGTCGGCCAGGCGTTCCCGTACACGCCGATCGCCAATCCGCGTTATTTCGTCGCCGACTGGAGCTTCGGCATCCAGGACGAGAACATGCAGAAAGTGGTCGATGAAGCGCGCGCCAAGGGCGCCAAGGTGGTGGTCCTGCTGTCGCACAACGGAATGGATGTGGATCTGAAAATGGCCAGCCGGGTGCGCGGCATCGATGCGATCTTCGGCGGACACACGCACGACGGCGTGCCGGTCGCGGTGCCGGTTGCCAATGCCGGTGGCCAGACGCTGGTGACCAATGCCGGCAGCAACGGCAAGTTTCTCGGGGTGATGGATTTCGACGTCAAGGCGGGCAAGGTGGCTGATTTCCGCTACCGCCTGTTGCCGGTGTTCTCGAACCAGTTGCCGGCCGATGCCGAAATGGACGCGCTTATCACGCGCGTGCGTGCCCCTTTTGAGTCCAAACTGTCGGAAAAGCTCGCCGTCACGGATGCGTTGCTGTATCGGCGCGGCAATTTCAACGGCTCCTGGGACCAGTTGATCTGCGACGCGTTGATCGATGTTCAAGGTGCCGAGATCGCGTTCTCGCCGGGCTTTCGCTGGGGCACCAGCCTGCTGGCCGGCGACACCATCACGCGCGAGCTGATGATGGATCAGCTGGCCGTGACATACCCCTACGCCACGCTGTCGGACCTGAGCGGCCAGACCATCAAGACCGTGCTCGAGGATGTTGCCGACAACCTGTTCAACCCGGACCCGTATTACCAGCAGGGTGGTGACATGGTTCGTGTCGGCGGGCTCACCTATACCTGCGATCCGACGCAGCAGATGGGCGCGCGCATCAGCGAGATGCGGCTGAATGGCAAGGCTATCGAAGCCGACAAGACCTACAAGGTTGCCGGGTGGGCGCCGGTGGCTGAAGAAGCACGCAATGCGGGCAACAAGCCGGTCTGGGACGTGGTCGAGACCTGGTTCAAGGCGCAGGGCGGGCACGTCAAGCCGCGCCGCCTGAATACGCCCAAACTGCTGGGCGTGCAGGGCAATCCTGGCCTGGCTGCAGTTTCGACCAAGGCCTGAAAAGGCCACGCTGATCTGAAATTGCAACGATCAGGCCAGAATCCTCGCTCGACTCATTGATGACTTACCCAAGGAGAAGACCATGCGAATCCGCAATCTGATGGCTGGCTTGTTGCTCGGCTTTGCCGCGCTCGGCGCCTGGGCGCAGGACACTGTCGTTTATCACATCAACGACACCGCAGGGCAGGCGCTGGCGGGCTTGCGCAATGTCAAGAACCACCTCGATACCGACCCCAGCGCCAAGATCATCGTCGTCACGCATGCGCAGGGGGTCGACTTCCTGATGACGGATGCCAAGGACAAGAACGGCAATCCCTACGAGATCGCTGTGCAGCAACTGGTCGGCCGGGGCGTCAAGTTCGAAGTCTGCGAAATCACGCTGACGAATCGCAACCTGAAGAAGGATCAATTCATCCAGGAGGCCGGCTTCACGCCATCGGGCGTTGTCAGGCTGGCCAAGTTGCAGAAGCAGGGCTATGCCTACATCAAGCCCTGAGGCCTGATTCTGGAGGCTAAATGCGCCGTCGACTCGGATTTGTCGCGCTGCTGCTGATCGGGCTGATCGAGCCTTGGCTAACGGCTGGTGCGGCCGAGGTGTCACCGCCTGTCGAGGCGGTGCAGGTGGCCGACAAGGTCTGGTTCGTGCAAGGCGCTACCGCGCTGGGTACACCAGCCAATCGCAATTTCATCTCCAACGCCGGTTTTGTCGTCACAAGTGAAAGCGTGGTCGTCATCGATGCCTTGGGCTCCCCTGCGCTCGCCGAAGAGCTGATTGCGCAAATCCGCCGCATCACGCCGCTGCCGATACGCGACGTCATCGTCACCCACTTTCACGCCGATCACATCTACGGCCTGCAGGCCTTCAAGGCAATCGGCGCCCGCATCCACGGGCATCCGGCCGGTCGCCTGTACCTGAATTCCGAGACGGCGCGGCTGCGCCTGCAGGCCAGCCGGGAAGAACTGGCGCCGTGGATCAACGACAAGACCGAACTCGTTGCGGCCGACGATTGGCTGTCCGGTGAGACAAACACCTTGACGCGGGGCGACACCGAGTTGCAGATCTTGCATGTCGGGCCGGCGCATACACCAGAGGATCTGGTGGTGCTGGTCAAAGGCAGTGGGGTGCTGTTTGCCGGCGATCTGGTGTTTCGCGGCCGGATCCCGTTTGTCGGACAGGCCGACAGCCGCAGCTGGATCGCATCGCTGGGCCGCCTGATCGATCTTGCGCCGAGCATTCTGGTGCCCGGCCACGGGCCGGTTTCCCGGATGCCGATGGAAGATCTGAAGCTGACCCGCGACTACCTGATCTACCTGCGCAAATCGATGGGCGAGGCCGCTGCGGAGATGGAGCCCTTCGAGGATGCGTACAACAAGGCCGATTGGTCGCGCTTCGAACATCTGCCGCTGTTCCGGGCAGCCAATCGCATGAACGCGTACAACACCTATCTCTTGATGGAGCAACAAGGCCCGCGCTGACTCGCAACGGCTTGCAGAGCGCTTCGCGCGAATACAATGAGATGTTGAACAGCGTCGTCCCGAAAGGCATTGCCATGGGTCTGGATACCAAAAGCAGCGAGGACATGGTTTTCGAGTCCGTTGCCGAGCTGTTCTCGATTCTTTCGACGCCGATTCGCCTGAAGATCATCAGTGCGGTGTGTCAGGGCGAAAAGAACGTATCGGAGCTGCTGGCACAGATCGACACCACGCAGCCGAACATGTCGCAACACCTGTCGACCCTGTACCGCAGTGGTGTGCTGGCCAAGCGCCGCGAAGGCACGCAGATGTATTACCGTCTGCAAAGTGAACGCGTGGCTACGTTGTGCCGAGCCGTCTGCACGCAGGTTGCGATCGAACTTGATCCGCAATCCGAACTCAAATCCGCAGAGCGTCTGGTTCCGGCCGGCATGCGCTGAACCGCAGGCCGGCGCAACGGCCGGCTGAGAGTCGCTCTTTCCGGGCAACCCGGAGGCTTACCGGCTGTTAGCCGGCGAGCCGTCACGATTCGCTCGTTCCTATCCTTGAGGAGATTGCATGCAAGTCTTGTTGAATACCGACCCGAATGTCGATGGCCGTCAGGCGATGAGTGACCATCTGGAGGCGGTCGTGAAGGACGCCATGCACCGCTTTGGTGAACACGTCACGCGGGTCGAGGCGCACATCGCGGATGTCAACAGCCAGGCCAAGGGCAGTGACGACGATATCCAGTGCACGCTCGAGGCTCGGCTGGCCGGGTTTGAGCCAGTGGTCGTGAAAGACCATGCCGGCAACGCCCACCAGGCGATCAATGGTGCAGTGGGCAAGCTGCAACGCGCCGTGGCAACAACGCTTGGCAAACACGAGCGCAAACGCACCGGGGTCGGAGCCAACGATCCCCTGCTCGATCCGGCCGCAGATTTGTCCGACTGAGGAATCTTGGCGGGCGAAAACGGCGTGCTCGCAACTGAGCGACGCTTGCAGGTCCAGGCTTGCAAGGCGGGGTCTCGGGTTGCGCGCGACGCCACTTGTTTTTCCGGCATCGACACCGACATGCTGGCATGGGAAAAACAACGCTGTTGATGCTGTCGGCGGGCTTGCATCTCTATCTGGGGCTACGGCTGCTGCCAGCCTTGATGGATTGGCCGTGGATGGCCATGCTGCTGTTACTTCTGCTGCTGACGTCGGCGGTATCCATGCCGATGGCCTTGCTCGGCCGCCGCAGGGTTCGATCGTCGCGTGCGCGAATCATCCTGGCGTGGACCGGCATGTTGTCGATGGGCTGGTTTTCATCGATGTTCGTGCTCGCCATGCTGCGCGATGCGTTGTTGCTGCTGCTGTGGATGCTTGCCACAGCAGTCACCGGATTGCATGTCGACGGCCTCGTTGCACCCAGCGCCTGGGCCGTGATCGCGCTTGCAAGCTTCGCGACTGCGTGGGGCGCATGGAACGCCCGACGTACCGCGCCGGTTGTCGACGTCGACGTGCCGATCGTCGGCCTGCCCGACGCACTGCACGGCTTCACGATTGCCCAGATCACCGACCTTCATGTAGGCACCACGATTCGTGCCGCTTATGTAGGTGCCGTGGTGGATCGGGTCAACCGGATCGGTGCTGACATGGTCGCGGTCACCGGCGACCTCGTCGACGGCAGTGTGGCCGAGCTGGCTGCGCAGGTTGCGCCATTGAGCCGCCTGACGTCGCGCCATGGGACCTTCTTCGTGACAGGCAATCACGAGTATTACAGCGGTGCAGCGGCCTGGATCGTCGAGTTGCGGCGCCTCAATATGCGGGTCCTGCTGAACGAACACGTCGTGCTCAACCACAACGGCAGTGAACTGGTGGTGACCGGCGTCACCGATCATGGCGCTCACCATTTCGATGCAGCGCAACGCAGCGATGCGCATGCGGCGCTGGCCGGATCGCCGAGCGCAGCAGCGATGCGCCTGTTGCTGGCCCATCAACCGCGCGCAGCCGAGCAGGCGGCGGCTGCCGGGTTCCAGCTGCAATTGTCTGGCCATACCCACGGTGGGCAGTTCTGGCCCTGGAACCTGTTCGTTCGGCTGCAGCAGCCGTTCACTGCCGGACTGCATCGGCTGCACGATCTGTGGATTTATACCAGCCGCGGAACCGGCTACTGGGGGCCACCGAAACGTTTTGGTGCGCCGTCGGAAATCACCCGATTGAGGCTGGTTCGAACCTGAGGCGAAGCGATCATTTGACGGATCGGGCATTCGTCCAATAATGTCGAATGGTCCGGCCCTCCAGTCGTCGCTCGGCAACCCAATGCTCGACTGCGCGCGACAAGCCGACGCAACCGTCGGGATCGCTTCGTTGTTTGCAGGGTGCCACGTCGCTGCTGTGGGTGTTGGCCACGTTGTCGATCGCAGGCTGCACCCGTGAACCGGTTGCCGCCGGTTGGGCGGGTTATGCCGAAGGCGAGTATGTCTACGTCTCGTCGGCAGTTGCCGGCACACTCGCAACGGTCGCGGTGCATGCTGGCGATCAGGTTGCCGCCGGCACCGCGCTGTTCAGCCTGGAAGACGACAACCGCAGCGCTGCGCTCGCCGAGGCCGATGCCCGATTGGCGGCGGCCCGGGCGCAGGCAGCCGATACCACCACCGGCAAACGCAGCGATGAGCTCGCCGTTCTGAAGGCGCAACTGGCGCAGGCCAGGGCGCAGGCGTCGCGCGCCGATACCGAGCTGAAACGCCAGCAGGCGCTGGTGGCGCAAGAATTCGTTTCGCGATCGCGGCTTGACGATGCGCGCACCGCAGCCCGGCAGGCGCGCGACAAGGTCGCGGAAATCCAGGCATCGCTGCGTGTCGCCGAACTGCCTGCACGGCGTGACGAACAGGCTGCGGCGCGGGCGTCGGCCGAGGCGGCCCGGCAGGTGCAGGCGCAGGCGCAGTGGCGCACACAGCAAGGCACTGTCAGCGCGCCGGCCGCCGGTCTGATTGCAGATACCTTTTATCGTGCAGGCGAATTTGTCGCCGCCGGACAGCCGGTGCTGGCGTTGTTGCCACCGGCTGCGCGCAAGGCGCGGTTTTTCGTTTCCGAGGGCGAACTCGGCAGTCTGGCAGTCGGGCAGAGCGTCTCGATCCGCTGCGATGGCTGCGGCGCACCGATCGCGGCACAAATCAGCTTCATTTCGCCGAAAGCCGAGTACACACCGCCAGTCATCTATTCGAACGTGCAACGCGCGAAGCTTGTCTTCATGATCGAGGCGCTGCCCCGACCGGGCGACGCGACGCGTCTGCATCCCGGCCAGCCGCTCGACGTGCAAACGCGGGTTGCGCCGAGCGGCTGATGACTGCGCAGACTCCTGGCGGAGCCGATGTCGACTGGGCCATCGATGTGCGTGGCTTGACCAAGCGCTACGGTGGGCGCACGGTGGTCGACGGCGTCGACCTGAAACTGCGCGCCGGCCGGATCTGCGGCTTTCTCGGCCCCAATGGCAGCGGCAAGACGACGACGATCCGCATGTTGTGCGGGCTGCTGACGCCCGATTCGGGTGAAGGCACTTGCCTGGGTCTGGACATCGTCGGTCAACGCCTGCAGATACGTCGCCAGGTCGGCTACATGACGCAGCGGTTCGGTCTCTACGAAGATTTGTCGATCCGTCAGAACCTGGACTTCGTGGCCCGTCTGTTCGAGTTGCCCGAGCGCAAGCGCCGGGTCGACGAAGCGCTGGACGGGCTGGGCCTGCGTTCGCGCGAACAGCAACTCGCAGGCTCGCTGTCGGGTGGCTGGAAACAACGGCTCGCGCTGGCGGCCTGCCTGCTCCACGACCCCCGCTTGCTGCTGCTCGACGAACCGACCGCCGGCGTCGATCCGAAGGCACGTCGCGATTTCTGGGACCAGATCCACCACCTGGCTGCGCGCGGGGTGACTGTGCTGGTGTCCACCCATTACATGGACGAGGCCGAGCGTTGCCATGAGCTGATCTACATCGCCTACGGTCACATCCTGGCGCGCGGCACCGCCGAGCAGATCATCGAGCAGGCTGGCCTGACCATCTGGTCGGTGCAGCTCGCGGCGCCGCAAGCGGGCGTGGACGGGGCAGCAGAACGCGCGCAGCAGCGGGTGTTGCCGGACCTGATCGATCGGCTCAAGACCGCCCCCGGCGTCGACAGCGTGGCGGCCTTCGGTTCATCGGTGCATGTGGCGGGCCACGACGGCCGGGCAATCGAAGCGGCGATCGCGCCGTGGCGCGAGCGTAGCGATTTGCGCTGGACCGCCGCGAAGGCCAACCTGGAAGATGTCTTCATCGACCTGGTGGCCCAGGCCAGTGACAACTACGCCGGCGCCGAGTCGCAACACGGCGCCGCTGACCGATGAATTCGCG
>JBDTQC010000165.1:0-6957 GCA_039932405.1 Ideonella sp. | reverse complement strand
GCAGCTTCACCGCGGCCAACAAGGTCTACGACGGCAACACCGTGGCCAACGTGACGCTGGCGGGCCTGGGCAATCTGGTCGGCACCGAAACGCTGAACTTCACGACCACCGGCAACTTCAACACCAAGGATGTCGGCACCGCCAAGCCGGTGACTGTCAACCTCGCGGTCGCCAACGGCAGCAATGGCGGTTTGGCCAGCAATTACATCGCGCCACCGATCGGTGTGACCAGCGCTGACATCACGCGCCGGCAGCTGACCGGCAGCTTCACCGCGGCCGACAAGCTCTATGACGGCAACACCGTTGCCAATGTGACATTGGCCGGCCTGGGCAATCTGGTCGGCGCCGAGACGCTGAACATCGCGACCACCGGCAACTTCAATACCAAGAATGTCGGCAACGCCAAGCCGGTGAGCATCAATGTTGCCGTCGCCAACGGCAGCAATGGCGGCCTGGCCAGCAACTACATCGCACCGGCTGCGACGCCTGCCACCACGGCATCGATCACACCGGCTTCGCTGACCTACACCGCGGACCCTGCCAGCAAACTGGTCGGGGCGCCGCTGCCGCCGCTGAGTGGCGCCGTCAGCGGCTTCGTTGCGGGCGAAACCCTCGCCACCGCAACCACCGGTACTCCGGCCTTCGTGACACCCGCCACGGCAGCGTCACCGGCCGGGCAATTCGCGATCAATGGAACAGGCCTGGCTGCAGGCAACTACACCTTCACGCAGGCAGCAGCCAACGCCACTGCCTTGACGGTACGCGGCCTGGCGGCGACCGATACCGACCAGAGTTCGGAGGTCGCGCTGAGCCAGTCTCTCTCATTGGTGAGCCTGCAACCGGTCTGGTCGGGTCCGGCCGAGGGGCGTGTCTTCGACGTGATGCAGAGCTTGAGCGGCAGTTACCTGAGTCGGGGTGCGTTGTTCCGGGCGATCCCGGTCGACGACCTGTCCCAAGACCGGCTGACTACCCTGCTGGCTGCCCGGGACGAGTACAAGAAGGCACTGTTCTCGGATGCGATCCGCCAACTGGAACAGAACCCAGGCCTGGCCGATGTCCCGCCATGCAAGTCGGCCCAGGAAGTCGACAACGGCAGTTGCCTGATCACCGAAGACCTGAAGCGGCAACTGAAGACACAGCGGGTGCAGATACAGGTCGCGGGTACACCTGTCCCTGCTCCTGCACCCGCGCTGGCGCCGGCTCCTTCAACAGCGCCGGGCGCCCCGCCGGCAAACGGGCCAATTGAGATTCCGCCGGCCCAGCCGCGCGAAGGCGTCGGTGGCACCGTCGTTGCGGACTCAACTCCGATATTTGTCAGTCGACGCGTCCGCTCTGCAGCGCTGCCGCAAATCGCACGCAAGATTGCAGTGGTGATCGGCATCAATCGGTATGCCGACCGCCGCATGCCACAACTCGAGAACGCGGTAGGTGACGCGCAGGCGATCGGCAAGGTGCTTGAAGATCGGTTGGGATACGAAACCGTCATCCTCGAAAATGCCAGCAAGGCGGCGGTGGTGCGCACGCTGAATCGGCTCGCGATCGAACTCGAGCCGCGTGATTCCGTCGTGGTCTACTACGCCGGCCATGGCGAACTCATCGAATCGACCGGCCTTGGCTATTGGCAGCTCTCGGACAGCAACCCCACGCGACCCGAAACCTGGCTGTCGAATGCCGACATCTCGCGCGCCATCTTGAAGATCAGTGCTGACCAGGTGGCGGTGATCTCGGACAGCTGTTATTCGGGCTCGCTAGTCGACGAGCGCATTCGCGGCAGCGTCGGCACGGTCGATCCGCAGCAGGTGCTGGCGAAAAAGACCGTTGTCGTGATGTCATCCGGCGGCAATGAACCGGTGTTCGACGAAGGCAAGGAAGGGCACTCGCCATTTGCCTACAACCTGATGCGCAATCTCGAGCAGGTGTCGAACTGGCAAGTTGGCGGCAACCTGTTCGAGCGGGTGCGCTTTGAAGTCGCTCGTCATTTGCCACAGCGCCCACTGTATGGCTCGGCGGCCGCAGCCGGCCATCAGCCGGGTGGCGATTACCTGTTTGAACAGCGGCAACTCGACAAATGACGGCTTCGTTCCAGGCATGTCGCAACCGCTTGATCGTGGCAGCAGGCGCAATGCCGGAGCACTGGCCGACGGATTCCGTGATCAAGCGCGCGGAATGGCCGTTTTATCGATGTGAAGAAGGGCGCGAGGCATGGCCTGAATGATCTGAAAGGTCCACAATTTGTTTCGTTCCAATATTCCCGAGGTTTTCGAATGAATCGCTCACTGCTTGCCCTGTTGGGCACCTGCTTCGCTGTCAGCGCCCTCACGTTCAATGTCCAGGCGCAGGATGTTGTCTTGAAAGGCTCCCAGGTCACTGAATCCGCTCTGATCGATGCGCTGACGGTTGAGGGTCCGAAAGGCCCCGAAGGTGCGAAGACGCGTGGTTTTCGCCCGGCCACCCGCAGCCAGGAAGCATCAGCCGCGCCGGCCAAGCCGGGGCCTGGCAAGGCCAGCCTGCTGATCACCTTCGCGACCAATTCGGCCGATCTGAGTTCTGAAACCATGGCCACGCTCGATGTGCTGGCGCGCGCATTGCAATCCGACGCGCTGGCTGGATTCACGTTCAAGGTCGAAGGGCATGCCGACCCGCGCGGCGATGCGGCGCAGAACCTGCTCCTGTCGCAGCAACGTGCGGAATCGGTTTCCAACTACCTGGTGACCAAGCATGCCATCCTGCCCGAGCGGCTCGAAGCGGTCGGCAAGGGATCGAGCGAATTGATGAACCGCAGCCGTGCCGATGCACCGGAAAACCGGCGCGTGACCATCGTGACTGTGAAGGGTTGACGCGAACTTTCGCTGACTGAACAACCGCCCATCGCGCCAGCATGAATGGCAAATGCTGATTCGGCGCGAACTCGGGCGCTAAGGCAGAGATCCGGCGGGAGTCGGGTCGCTGTCTGGGTGTTGGCGGCGGCGGTTTCTGGCGCGCTTGCCGGGTCGCTGGCGCTTTGGTTCTGGCCAACATCTGCTGATACGCAGGCATCACCGGCAACTGAGCAGGCTGTCGGCCTGGCGCCGGTTCTGACCGCAGTTCCGAACGCGCCTGCACTCGAAACTCAGTCCTACCAGAGTCTGCTGAGCAAGCGCTCAGACGACTGGCGCCTGACGCGCCTGGCCGAAAATCCGAAAATTCTGGTGATCGAGTTTCCGACCCTGGCCGCCCAGGGTCGTGCACTCAACCGGCTGGCAGCCCTGATCGAGAAGAACAAGGGCCCGCGCGACCGTGTCCTCAGCGACGAAGGCTTGGCCAAATTCATCCAGCAGCTGGGCGATACGCCTGAAACCTTCTATTTCGGTCACGATTACACGGCCGAAGCAGTGGCGCGGTTTTTCACGATGGCGGTCAGTCAGCAGATGCTGCTCAACGCCGACGAACTGCGGCTGGGCAATGAACTGCTTGCCGCCGGTCTGCTGAAAGAAGAGAGCGACAAGCTGATTGCCAATCCGGATCGCCAGGCGGTGGTCAGCTTTACCGCGGTGCAGGCCGATGACCCGCTCACCAAAGGCGACGAAACCGTTGATGAGCGCCGCCGCGAAGCCATCCTGCGCCATGAATTGAGCCACGGCGAATTCTTCACGAATGCAGCGTATCGCCAGCACTGCTGGAACTTCTGGCAGCAGCTGTCAGACAACCATCGCAAGCTGTTCACCAAATTTCTCACGGCGCAGGGTTATGACCCTGGCAACGAGGAGTTGATGGTCAACGAGACTCAAGCCTACCTGATGCACACGCCGGATCCCCGGGCATTCAGCGCAGAGCAACTCGGTGTTTCACCCGACCAGCTGACCAAGCTGAGGGCGCAATTCAATCAGGGGCTTCCGCAGTCGATTTTTTCCACGATCGAGCGCTGAGCCTCATGACCGCCAACGGTGCACGCGGCTTCAGCGCACCACTTCGAATTCAACCAGCTCGGCCCCGTATTCGTCGGTACAGCTCGTGCCGGCCGGGCAGATCGGCTTGCCTGCGTAGATCGAGCTGCCGCCGGGCTGCGCCTTCGCCAACGCTTTGGCCGACGCACCGGTAGGAAATTCGCTCCAGTCATAGATCCGCTTGTTGCCCAAGGCGCTGAAATCGCGCGGAAAGCGGGACACGATCACCAGCATCTGTGCCTTTCCAGGCGGCTCGGTCAGGATGATGGCTTCCGACTGCCGCCCGGTCTTGGGGTCCTTCTTGGCTTGCGGCAGCGTGATCGACTCACCGGCGTTGATGGCATTGGTGGGGACCTGCTGATTCGGGAAAAACAGGATCAGCTGGCCGTCCGGCGCGTGCGACAGCACATAGTAGAAGCCGTCGCGCGATGAGTTGATCGTCACGAACAACCTGTCCTTGTCGATCCGCAGATTGGTCTTGGTGGTTCTGGCCTCTACATTGAAACCGGCGGTCTGTCCGGCAACTATTCGCCGGAACTCGCCGACCACGCTGAATGGCGCAGCTGGGGCCGCCGCAGGCGCCGGGGCTGGTGCGGGCGTGGGCGTCGGAGCGGGGGTCGGAACGGGCGTCGGGGTGGGACTCGCAGCCGCTGCCGGAGACGGGTTGGCCGGCGCCGTCGCGACCGAAACCCCTTTCGGCGACGGAGCCGGCCGCGTAAACCACCAGCCAGCCCCCGCAACAATCGCCAGCCCGGCAATCCCGGCGCCGATGCCAATCAATTTGCCTTGGCCCCCGGCGGCAGCAGCAGCCAGCGGGGCGGTTTTTCCGCTCCTCGTCGGCCGGCTCGTGCTCGGATGATTGCCGGTCGCGCTGCGGTCACCGGCCAGGCTGATCGATGGCGCAGCCCCGCCCGCCGCCAGAGCGCCACCGCTATCCCGAAGCAGCGGTGCAAAACCGAGGTCGGCCCGGAAGGCGTCGATGTCCTGGGTACGGTCGGCCGGCTTGACCGTCAACGCACGATCGATCGCGGCCAGAAACCCCTGGCTGTAGCGACCCGCGGCAGCCTGTTGCAGCGGCACGTATTGATCATTCAGCAAGCGACCGACCGCCGCCGGCGGCTTCTTGCCGGTAATCGCAAAATACAGCACGGCAGCCAGCGCGTAGACGTCGGTCCACGGCCCCTGTTGCATGCCAGGCACTTCGGCGTATTGCTCAAGCGGCGCATAACCTGGCTTGAGGATCACCGTCAGCGCCTGGTTGGCGTCACCGATGACCCGCCGCGCAGCGCCGAAATCCAGCAGCAACGGCCTGCCACTTCCGGCCAGCAACAGGATGTTGTCCGGCGCGATGTCGCGGTGGTAGCACTGCATGGCATGGATCACCGCCAGCGCCTGCGTCAGCGGATCGAGCAAGCCCAGCAGCCAGGCCTCGTCAGGCGGGGCACCCATGTCGCGCAAGGTCTCTTTCAGGGTCGGGCCCTGGTAGAACGGCATCACCATGTAGGCCGTGCCGTTGGCCTCCCAGAAACGGTGAACCTTGACCAGCGATGGATGATCGAACTGTGCCAGCAGGCGGGCTTCGTTGATGAAGCTGTCGAGCCCCTTGCGGAAAGTTTCCTCGTCTTCGGGCGACAGGCTGCTGACCTGCATGCCGCTGGTCCGCTCGGCCAGCGAAGACGGCATGTATTCCTTCAGCGCGATCTGGCGCTGCAGCGAATGGTCGACGGCCAGGTAGACGATGCCGAAACCGCCCTCTCCGACCACCTCGGTGAGTTCGAACTCACCCAGATAGCTGCCGATCGGGAGCGCATTGCCATGCCCCTGCGCGCCACTGGCCAACGACCCGGCGCTGAGCGTGGGAGCGTGCGGATCACCCCCGTCCTGGAATCGATTGCCGGTCCGGGTCGGCTCGACGGCCGGCGCTGCCGGGCGCAGCGGCACACTGGGGCGCAACACCGTTGCATCGTTGTTGTTGTCTTCGCTGGGCGGGCTGCTCATTGGCGGCTAAGACAGAGTCGCAATGGAAACACCCATTGTCCCGCACTGGATGGGTCGGCACACAGTAAAAGTGCCGGAATCGTGCCTGCGGTGGCGCCAAAACGGAGCGCCGTCGCCCAGTCGGGTCGATACCGCATGGTTTCCAGCGACTCGACAGTCATGCTGCCGGTGCGCTCGCCCCGACTAGCCGAAATGCCTCTAAAGCAGATCGGCCGACTGCATCGCCTGCAGCGTCACCTGATAGAAGCCATCGCGTTGGCGCGCGCGCAGCCACCAGAAAGCGGACTTCTTGACGGCCCAGGGCTGATCAAAACCCGCCAGCAGTTGAGCAGCTACCATGCCCAATGTCGGCTGGTGGCCGATGATCAGCACCGGCTCGACAGACTCAGGCCAGTTGGCGGCAGCCAGCAAGTCGGCCACGCCCTGGTCGGGCGCCACCGAAGGAACGGTCTTGAATGGACGCCCGATCGAGCGAGCCGTCTGTTGCGCGCGCAGGGCCGGGCTGACCAGGATTCGGGTCGATTCAGCCAGGCGCTGATTCAGCCATTCACCCATCCGCTGAGCCTGCCGCTCGCCCTTGGAGGTCAAGGCACGTTCGAGATCGGTCTGTCCGTCGCGCTGCGGGTGGGCTTCCGCATGGCGCCAGAGAATCAGGTCCATCAGCGCTCCTCAGTAGCGATGCATCAACGCCAATTGAGCACCCGGCCCGACCGGATCGATGCGGTGATAGCGCCCGTCCGGCTGCTGCTCCCAGGAATCGAGCCGGTCGTGCAGGTAGGGCACGAGGCATTCGTCGATCACACGCTGGCGCAGCAGCGGATCGCGCACCGGCCAGGCCACTTCGATGCGGCCGAACATGTTCCGGCTCATCCAGTCGGCACTCGACAGGTAGAGCATTTCCTCGTCGGCGCCGTCACCCCAGCAGAAATAGATCACCCGGGTGTGCTCCAGAAAGCGGCCGACCACCGATCGGACACGGATCCGGTCTGTCACCCCAGCCAGCCCTGACGGCAAGGTGCATGCGCCGCGTACCACC
>JBDTQC010000164.1:0-6959 GCA_039932405.1 Ideonella sp. | reverse complement strand
GATCCCAAGGAGCGGGGCGATGAGCGCTTGCTCGCGGTCATTAGCTTTCCTCATGCTGAACACATGGCGATCCGCGCCGCGCGGGGTGTAGCCGACTACAACCATCCGATCCCGGAGCATTCCGAAGCAGAGGATTCGCATTTCGCCGTAGTCCCTGCGCGTGTCTTCTGTCTCGAAGTTCGTCGCTTCAAATACGAACTTGGCGTCCTCAAAGTCGAGCTTTCGTTCGGCAAGTGTCCGGGATCGCTTCAGGGGATCGTAGGTGATGGCCACCCGGTTAGTGTAGCTACATCAACGTCAACACACAAGGGGCATTCGTTTGTGACGCCTAACGTTAATTCACAGAGGCCTATCGTCACCGCTCTTTCGGCCTATCGCAATCCCACATTCGCAGTCGTTGATTGCAAGTCCCCGGCGGGCTTGAATTTTCCCTCTTCGGTGTGGTTCCGGATTCGAAATGGCAGGACTAAATTTTCGCTGATGGAAGTGCTTGCGCTGACGCCCGAACCACCACGCCTGCTGACCAGGATGCGGGAACAGATCCGGCTCAAGCACTACTCCCTGCGCACCGAGCAATCGTATGTTGCCTGGGCGAAGCGCTTTATTCTCTTTCATGGCAAACGGCACCCGGCCGATATGGGCGCGCCCGAAGTCGAGTCCTTCCTGACCTGGCTGGCGGTCGAGCGGCACGTGGCTGCCTCGACCCAGAACCAGGCCAAGGCAGCGTTGCTGTTTTTATATCAGGAGGTGCTGCAGTGCGATCTGCCGTGGCTGGGCGAGGTGGTTACCGCCAAGACGGCTCGCCGCCTGCCGGTGGTGTTGACCGCACATGAGGTTCGCGATTTGTTGTTGGCGCTCGACGGCGGCATGCACTTGGTCGCTTCGCTGCTGTATGGCAGCGGTATGCGGCTGCTCGAAGGCCTGCGCCTGCGCGTCAAGGATCTGGAATTTGCGCGGCGCGAGATCATTGTTCGCGCAGGTAAAGGGAACAAGGATCGGGTCACCGTGTTGCCGGAAAACCTGATCGAACCGCTGCGGATCCAACTCGCGCGCGCCCATCGACTGCACCAATCGGATCTGGCCACTGGACATGGTGATGTCGAACTGCCGTTCGCGCTGGCCGAAAAATATCCTTCGTCCGGCCGCGCATGGGGCTGGCAATATGTGTTCCCGAGCCCGGTGTTGAGCGTCGATCCACGCAGCGGTGTCGAGCGCCGCCATCACCTCAACGAAAGTTCAGTTCAGAAGGCGGTATCACTTGCGGCCCGGAGGGCCCGCATTGTCAAACCGTGTTCGCCGCACATCCTGCGGCACTCGTTCGCCACCCACATGCTTCAATCGGGTTACGACATCCGAACGGTGCAAGAGCTTCTGGGGCACGCGGATGTCAGCACGACCATGATCTATACACACGTGATGAACAAGGGTGGGCGGGGGGTGTTGAGTCCGTTGGATGGGTTGTGACCAAACTCGCACCGCCGAGAAAAATTTGGCGCGGGTGCCGGGCCAGGAAAGCGCGGCGGCAGCCGCTCCTACCCGAAAATTCTGACTGCATTTCGAGTGTGACGCCGGCTCACCTCGAAGCAATCAAGGTGACTGCGTCGCCTGTTCAGGCCACCCTGCCAAACCACCAGACCGACAGACCACCGGCCAGCGCAACGATCAATGCGCCCAGCACCGCCAGCAGCGCGGTGATCTCGGTTTCCTTCTTCTCCACCGCCATCCGGGTACTCAGGCCTTCATAGACCTTCTTCAGGTCTTCGGCGGTGCCGGCGTAGTAGTAGTCGGCGCGGGTGGTCTGGGCGATTTCCTTCAACGTGTCTTCGTCCAGGCGCACCCGCATGCTCCAGCCATCGAAGCCGATGGTTTCGCCTTCCTTGGTGCCGATCCCCACCGTAAATACCTTGATGCCGCGGTCGGCGGCCATCTTGGCGGCTTCGATCGGGTCGGGGCCGGTGGTGCGCTGGCCGTCGGTCAGCAGGATGATCGCCGCCGAGCTGTACGAGCCGGGCTGCACCGGCACGAAATCGTCCTTCGGCTTGTCGTTCGGGCCGGGGGGCATCGCGCGCTGGCCGGTGATCTGGCTGAGGTCGATGCCGGCTTCGGGAAACAGCGTGGCCAGCGACAACACGATGCCACTGCCGATCGCGGTACCGCGCTGCAACTGGAAGCGATCGATGGCGGCCACCACATCCTCGCGGCTGAAGGTCGGTGCCTGCACCACGGCCGCAGTGCCGGCAAACGACACCACCGACAGGCGCACGCTGCGCGGCAGGCTGGTGATGAAGGCCTTGGCGGCTTCCTGAGAGGCGATCAACCGGTTCGGCAATACATCGGTGGCGCGCATGCTGCCCGATACATCCATCGCCAGCACGATGGTTTCCTGCTGCATCGGCAGGCTGACCACAGCGGTCGGGCGGGCCGAGGCCAGCACCAGCACGGTCAGCGCCAGCAGCAACAGCAGCGGCGGCACATGGCGCCGCCAAGCACCGCCTCGGCCCAGCGCTTCGCGCACCAGGCCGAGGTTGGCAAAACGCAGCGTGCTGTGCTTGCGGCGGCGCAGCAGCCACAGGTAGGCCAGCACCAGGATCGGCAGCGCCAGCAGGCCCCACAGCATCACGGGCCAGATGAAATTGAGCGGAATCGAGGGGAGCATGGGCGTCATGGCAGCGGCGCGCTTGGCTTTTGGTCAGCGCGCGGAGGCGCTGGCAGGCTTGACGGAGGACTCGGCTGCGGCGGCTGCCGCGCGCCGTCCGGTTGCCAGCGATTGAAGGTGGTGCGGTGCACCACCACCCGCGGCTAACCGACTGCGCTGCTTGCGCAGGTCGGCAAAGCGCAGGATGGCATCGAGCAGGTCGTCATTGGTGGCGAGCTCCAGCGTATCGACGCCGGCCCGGCCGAAGGCATCGCGCAACTCGGCTTCACGGCGCGCGGCGGCAGCCGCATAACGTTTGCGAAAACCTCGGTCAGAGGTATCGACCACCAGTTCTTCGCCGGTTTCGGCATCGCGCATCGTCAGCAAGCCGATATCGGGCAGTTCCATCTCGAGCGGATCGAACAGCCGTACCGCCGTCACTTCGTGGCGCAGCGCCAGGCGGCCGAGCAATTCGTGCCAGCCCGGTGCGCTGATGAAATCGGAAACAACAAACAGGCTGCTGCGCCGCTTGATGATCTGCTGCGCCGACTGCAGCAACTTCGAAAGCTCGGTCGCCTGCTGGCGCTCAGGCGGCTGGGTGCCGTTGCGCTTGTCGATCAGTTGCAGCAATTGCAGCACCTGCTGGCGCCCGCCGCGTGCCGGCAGCACCGCGTCGACCTTGTCGCCATACAGCAGCGCGCCCACGCGGTTGCCGTGCCGCGTCAGCAGCCGCGCCAGCACCCCGACGAACTCGCGCGCAACGCGCTTCTTGGTTTGCAGGTCGGAGCCGAAATCGACGCTGCCGCTCAGGTCGACCAGAAACCAGGCACTCAGCTCGCGGTCTTCGGTGAACTGCCGCACATGCGGCACTTGCAGGCGCGCGGTGACGTTCCAGTCGATGTGGCGCACGTCGTCGTGATGCTGGTATTCGCGCAGATCGGCCAGATCGAGCCCGCCGCCGCGCCACAAGGTGCGGTGGTTGCCCTGCAACTGCCCGTCGAGGCGGCGCAGCACCGTCCATTCCAGGCGGCGCAGCAGCACGTCGGATGCCTCGGGTTGCGAGTGGCTTGCAGTCATGGCAAGGGACGGTCTGAAATCATCGCTCGGTCACGCATGCGCCAGCGGCTTGTCCGGCACCGGAATCTTCTTGATGATGCGCTGGATCAGCGCATCGGCGTCGTGGCCCTCGGCCAGCGCTTCATAACTAAGCACCAGCCGATGCCGCAAGACGTCAGGGATCAGAACCGTCATGTCCTCGGGCAGCGCGTAACTGCGTCCGCGCATGAAGGCCAACGCGCGCGCGCCCTCGATCAGACCGATGGTGGCGCGCGGGCTTGCGCCATAGGTGAGGAAGGGCGCCATATCGGCCAGATCGTATTTGTCGGGCCGGCGCGTCGCGCTGACGACCTTCACCGCATACTGGATCATCGACGGGTCGACATAGACCTTGCGGCACTCCTGCTGCAACTCAGCCAGCTGACTCATGCTGGCCACCGCCGACACGGTAGTGGGCGGACCGGTCACGCGCTGGGCAATGACGAATTCTTCTTCTTCGCTGGGATAGTCGACCAGCACCTTCATCATGAAGCGGTCGACCTGCGCCTCGGGCAGCGGGTAGGTGCCTTCGGTCTCGATCGGGTTCTGCGTGGCCATCACGAGAAACGGTGCCGGCACCAGATGGCTCTCGCCGGCGATCGTCACCTGGCGCTCCTGCATCACTTCGAGCAGCGCACTCTGCACCTTGGCCGGCGCGCGGTTGATCTCGTCGGCCAACAGCAGGTTGGCGAATACCGGGCCCAGCGAGGTTGCGAATTCGCCGGTCTTGGGGTGAAAGATGCGCGTGCCGATCAGGTCGGCCGGCACCAGGTCGGGGGTGAACTGGATGCGCTTGAACGAGCCGCGCAAGGTTGCGGCCAGCGTCTTCACGGTCAAGGTCTTGGCCAGACCGGGAACCCCTTCAACCAGCAGGTGGCCTTGCGCCAGCATCGCAATCATCACCCGCTCGAGAAAATAATCCTGGCCGACGACCACCCGCTTGACCTCGTACAACACCTGCTCCATCAGCGAGTTGGCAGTGGCGCTACCGTTGGCATCGGTGGAAGTGGCTGCAGTCATCGGCAAGACCTGTTGAATGGTGAACGGACAGATGGAGGGAGGGATGCGGCGTGATCAGAACGGTGGCATGCCGGCGCCGGCAGCTGCATTTTCGATCGGTACGGCAAAGCCGATGCCGATGAAGGTGCGCTGGCGCGACGGGTTCAGGATTGCGGTCACGATGCCGACCACCGCACCATCGCTGGTGACCAGCGGGCCACCCGAATTGCCAGGGTTGGCGGCGGCGTCGAACTGGATCATGTTGGTGATCGTCTGCTGACCGTCGGGCGAGTTGAATTCGCGCCGCAGCCCCGACACCACACCGGCCGAGACGGATGGCCCAATGCCGAATGGAAAGCCGACCGCCATCACCTCGTCACCCGGCTGCAGGTCAGCCGTGGACCGCATCGTGGCGGCCTGCAGGTCATCGGGAATGCTCTTGGCGCGCAGCACCGCCAGATCGTTGGCCGGCTGCACGTTGATCACCTGGGCGTCCGAGACATGGCCATCGGCAAACGTCACCTTGATGCGGCGCGCACCTTGCACCACATGCAGGTTGGTCAGGATGGTGCCGTTGTCGATGATGACGACGCCGGTGCCGATGCCGCGCTCGACATGCACATCACCCCCTTTGCCACCCTTGCCGGGTGCTGCAGCGGAGCGCTGCTTGTCGCCGGAAGCTTCGGGCGGGCCGTCGTCATCGCCTTCGTCGCCCTCGGTCATCAAGCCCAGCACCCTCACCACCGATCCGCGCACCGCCTCGTAAGCCTTGGTGGTGTGAGAGGGCAAGGGCTTCTCCTCGAGCGACTGCCGCACCAACGCATCAATCTGTTTGGCACTGTAGGCAGGCTGCCTGGTCGGCCCACGCGCAATCACAAACACCAGACCGAGCATCGTCAACATCGCCAGCGCCCACAGCCAGCGTTCATGGCGGACGATCTGACGGCGCCAGCCGGTCGATGTCTTCCGGGCAGACGGAGCACCGGCCAGGTGGTCATCAGGGGCGGCTGGCCCGACGGCCTCGGCACCCACAGAAACCGCTGGTGGGGCGGGCTGACGGCGCGGGGAACGACTGTAAAGCGGTGCCTTTTTCATCGCCGGATCCTCGGAGAGGGCTGGTGCTGGTCCATCGCGTTTGACTGCCGGTCTCTGCGGGCGGCGCCGCAGTGTCCGCAGCACCCGCAGGGTTTTGACGACCTCACAGTATCACGCCCGCGGATTCCCGTCATCCCGCGCGGGCATACGGCGCAGTCAGGGCATGATGCGTGCATGTGGATCGACACGCATTGCCATCTGGACGCTCGCGAATTCGATGCCGATCGCCCGGCGGTGGTGGCGCGGGCGGCGGCGGCGGGTGTGCGCCAGATCGTGCTGCCTGCGGTCGACGTGCGCAACCTGGCCAGCGTGCGCGAACTGGCACACTGCCATGACCTGGTGTATGCGCTAGGCATTCATCCGCTGTGCGTCGACCAGGCCGACGATGGCGATCTGGCCCGCCTGGACACCGAACTGCAACGCCACCGCGACGACCCGCGGCTGGTGGCCGTCGGCGAGATCGGCATCGACCATTTCATCGCCAGCCAGTCGCGCGAGCGTCAGGAGTTTTTTTATGCCGAGCAGCTGGCGCTGGCGCGGCGCCACGATCTGCCGGTGCTGCTGCACGTACGCCGCTCGGCCGATACGCTGCTCAAACACCTGCGCCGCCATGCCGGCCAGCGCGGCATCGCCCATGCGTTCAATGGCAGCGCGCAGCAGGCCGCAGCCTTTGTCGAGCTGGGCTTCAAGCTCGGCTTCGGCGGCGCGATGACTTTCGACCGCGCGCTGCAGATCCGGCGGCTGGCGCGCGCGCTGCCGGCCGACGCCATCGTGATGGAAACCGATTCGCCCGACATCCCGCCGCACTGGCTCTACCGCACTGCTGCGCAGCGTGAAGCCGACGGTGCGCAGCGGCAGGCCCGCAACGAACCCGCGCACCTGCCACGCATTGCAGCCGAACTGGCCGCCTTGCGCGGCATTCGCGTCGAAGCGCTGGCTGAGCAGACCACCGCCACCGCGCTGGACGCCTTGCCGCGCCTGCAGGGAATGGCCAAGCCGTGATGCGTCGACCCTCTGCGCCAGGTACTGAACCCGGCCGTGCGAATCCGGCTGCGGCAAGCGCACCCGCAATCGCATCTGCAATCGCAACCCCGGATTGCGCTGCGTCGCCGGTGCTACGAGGCCTCGGGCCGGT
>JBDTQC010000163.1:0-6969 GCA_039932405.1 Ideonella sp. | reverse complement strand
CCAGCAGCCCAGGGTCGGATTCTCCCAATCGTCCTCGACGAAGCGCACGTCGTTGACCTGCAGATCGAAACCAAGCGCCTCGAGCGAGCCGAGGTAGAGCGTCAGGATATCGGCCGGTGCCGGCTTCAACACCACCTGATACTGGTAATAGTGCTGCAGCCGGTTCGGGTTCTCGCCATACCGCCCATCCTTCGGACGACGGCTCGGTTGCACATAGGCCGCTCTCCACGGCTCCGGACCGAGGGCGCGCAGGAAGGTGGCGGTATGGCTGGTGCCGGCGCCCACTTCCATGTCGTAAGGCTGCAGCAAGGCGCAGCCTTGGCGGGCCCAGTAGTCTTGCAGGCGCAGGATGATTTGCTGGAAATTCAGCATCGGCTTGGCTTCAGATCGATGTCGATGGAAAAATGCGCCGCCGGACGAGCCGGCTGCAGCACCGCACGCTGCGCCGGCCTGTGTCGTTGCCCGGCTGCGGCACCAGCGCTTGATTCTAGGGCGCTGGCGCCGCTGCAAGGGCGGATCGCGACCGGCGCATTGCAGCCACGACGATCGCAGCGGCCAACAGGCCGAGCGGCCACAGTCCCAGGTGTCCGGCCCACCAGGCGAACGGCGTCAGACCGTCGCGCCCCTGCACCTTCGCTTTCAACACCACTTTGCGGTAGGGTGTCGCGGCACTCAGCACCTGACCGCGGTGATCGATTGCAACCGTGGCCCCGGTATTGGTGGCGCGCAGCATCGGTCGCTGCAACTCGAGCGTACGCATGCGCGAAATCTGCAGGTGTTGTTCGATCGCGATGGTGTCGCCGAACCAGCCGATGTTGCTGATGTTGGCCAGGATCGTCGGTGCGCTGGCCGCATCGGTAAATCGTGCCGCCAGCTCCTCGCCGAACAGATCTTCGTAGCAGATGTTCGGCGCGACACGCTCGCCGGCCACCGGCAGCGACGCTGCGCGCAGCGGACCCCGGTTGAAATCGCCCAGCGGGATGTTCATCATGCTGGTGAACCAGCGAAACCCCGGCGGGACGAATTCGCCGAACGGCACCAGGTGGTGCTTGTCATACCGATAGACCGGCTCGCCGACGCGGTGGCCAGGCACCAGTCCGACCGCTGAATTGGTATAGCCGGTGTTGGGGTCACCCATCGGCACGCCGGTCAAGGCATGGGTGCTCCCCTGCGAAAAAGCCTGTTGCAAGGATTCCCAGAAACCCGGCGGCATCTCGGACGGCAGCAGCACCAGCGCGGTTTCCGGCGCAATCACCAGATCGGTGTCTGGACCGCGCGCTGCCAGCAGCTCGCGAACATGCCAATCGATGGCAGCTCCCATGTTGCCGGCATCGAACTTTTCCTCCTGCGGCACGTTGCCTTGCAGCAGCACCACATTGAGCGTACCGGTCGGGCGGCTGAAATCGATCGCCGGGCTCAGCCAGAGCAGCAGCATGACTGCGCCAGCGGACAGGGCAGGGCGCCAACGTCGCGTGCCACCGGCCAAAGCGCCGAGTGTTGCCCACGCTGTCAGTCCCGCCGCAGCCGCGCCGATGCCATAGGCGCCGACCCATGGCGCCAGTCGGGCAAGCGGGCTGTCGACATGCGCATAACCGGCGGCAACCCAGGTAAAGCCGGTGAAGATCACCCCGCGTGCCAGTTCGGCGAGCAGGAATACGGCCGCAAACAACACCGCATCGGAGGCCGGACGCCGGCTGCGAAAGCGCACGAAGGCGGCCATGGCGGCGGCCAGATACAGCGACAACAACGAGTTCAGCGCGAGGATCGCCAGGACCGCCATCCAGGCCGGCAAGCCGCCGTAGCGGTGCAGGCTGATGAACAGCCACCAGGTGCCGGCGCACAACCACGCGGTGCCGAAAGCCAGCCCGAGCGCCGCGGCGCGGCGCGGCGTCGCCAGCCGAACCCGCCAGATCAGCAGCGCAAGCGCGGCCGGCTGCAACCACCAGCTGCGGGTGTCGACATAGGCCAGCGTGTGGCAGGCGCCGACCACAGCAATGAACGACAGCTCCTGCCACCAGCTTGGCGCCGGTCGCTGCTGCTCAGGATTCATCAGATGGCTTCGCCGTCGAAACCGGTTTCCGGTGCACGCGTGACGCGGAACCAGCGGATCGCGCCGCCACGCGTCAACATCACGTTGAACATCAGGCCGCCCAGCTGAACCGTTTCGCCGCGGCGCGGCACCCGGCCCGAATGCTGCGCCACCAGACCGCCGATGGTGTCGAAGTCGTCGGTCGGCAGATCGACGCCGAAGGCCTGGTTGACCGCCGAGATATCGGCATCGCCGGCCACCCGCTGACTGCCGTCGGCCAAGGTGTAGATGTCGGATTCGCCGTCCTTGTCGTCGAACTCGTCCTCGATCTCGCCGACGATTTCCTCCAGCACATCCTCGATCGTGATCAGTCCGGCCGTGCTGCCGAATTCATCGATCACGATGGCCAGATGGCTGCGATTGGCGCGGAAATCGCGCAGCAATTCGTTCAGGCCTTTCGATTCGGGAACAAAGACGGCCGGTCGCAGCAAGGTACGCAGGTTCAGCTCGGGTGAACGCTGCAGCTTCAGCAGATCCTTGGCCATCAGGATGCCGATGATGTTGTCGCGCTCAGTCTCATAGACCGGAAAGCGCGAATGCGCGGTGGCGATCACCGTATAAAGCAGCGGGTCGTAGTCAGTGCCGATTTCCAGCATGTCCATGTGCGGCGCGGCCACCATCACGTCGCCAGCCGTCATGTCGGCCATCCGCAGCACCCCCTCGAGCATCATCCGCGACTCGGGGGCGATCAGCTCCCGGTTTTCGGCGTCGGCCAGGGTTTCCATCAACTCGTCCCGGGAATCCGGCCCGGGCGACATGAATTCGATCAGCCGCTGGAACAGATTGCGGCTGTCTCCGGGGGCGGTTTTGGCGGCCGAGCGGCCCCCGCTGGAACGGCTAGGGTGTGGGTCGGACATCGCGCGGGGCGAAAGTTGCTCTTCGACAAGGTTAACCGATGCCGGTGGACCCGTGCTTGACAGATGTGCTAGCTTGTGGGGTTGGCCGCGCCGATGGCGCGCCGTGTTTCAGTGCAGGCTCGGCTGCGGGCTGTCGCATTTCATTTTCCAAGAGGATATTTCATGGCACTCATCCCTGCCACCATCCTGACCGGCTTTCTCGGCAGCGGCAAGACCACTTTGCTGAAGCGGGTCCTGACCGAGGCCCATGGCCAGAAAATCGCCGTCATCGAGAACGAGTTTGGCGATGAAAACATCGACAACGAAATTCTGGTTCGCGACAGCAGCGAGCAGATCATCCAGCTGAACAATGGCTGCGTCTGCTGCTCGATCCGCGAAGATCTGCGCACCACCCTGGCCGATCTGGCGGAAAAAAAGCGCAAGGGCGAACTTGATTTCGACCGTGTCGTGATTGAAACCACTGGCCTGGCGGATCCGGGCCCGGTGGCGCAGACCTTTTTCATGGACGATGAAATTGCCGAGAGTTATCTGCTCGATTCGATCCTGACGCTGGTCGACGCGAAACATGGCGACCAGCAACTCGACGACCGGCAGGAGGCCCGTCGGCAGATCGGTTTTGCCGATCAGATCTTCGTCAGCAAGACCGATCTGGTTGATGGCGCAACGGTCGATGCGCTGATTCACCGCGTCAAGCACATGAACCCGCGCGCGCCGATCCAGCGGGTCAATTTCGGCGAGGTGCCGTTGTCCGATGTGTTCGACCTGCGTGGCTTCAATCTGAACGCCAAGCTCGATATCGATCCCGAGTTTCTGAAGGTCGACGATCACGCTCACGATCACCACGGCCATGGGCACGATCACGAGCATGAACACCACGACCACGCGCCGGGCGAGGCCTGTGACCATCCGCACCACCACGCGCATGACGACGATGTCAAATCATTCGTCTTTCGCTCGGACAAGGCGCTGAATCCGGCCAAGCTCGAGGATTTTCTGGGTGCCATCGTGCAGGTCTACGGCCCGAAGATGTTGCGCTACAAGGGCGTGCTGAACCTGAAAGGCAGCGATCGCAAGGTGATCTTCCAGGGCGTGCACCAGCTGATGGGCAGTGACCTCGGGCCGAAGTGGGCGCCCGGCGAGAAAAAGACCAGCAAGATGGTCTTTATCGGCATCGATCTGCCGCGCGATGTCTTCCTGCAGGGGCTCGAGCAATGTCAGGTCTGAGCGGCGTTTCCGAGTGCGCCGGTACATGGTTTGCACCGGAACAGACTTGTTCGACGCAAGGTGGCTACAATCCGCGGCGCTTCAAACTGCCCGCCGTCGGCCACGCCGGCCGGCACCGGGCGATTTGACAGCCCCGCGGCTAAGAGGAGGATCTCGTGAGCAAGACCATGGCGAAACCAGTGCCTGACCCGAAACTGCAGACGGATGGCGCCGTCGAGGGTGCCGCCAGCAAGCGTCCGACCCCGTCGGTCGAAGCGACACCGGCACCCAAGCCGCGTGGCGCAAAGGGCCGGGCGGCGAGCATGCCGGCTCCGGCGGCTGCGCCGATTCCGCCCCCCACATCGCGATTTGCCGACCGCTTCGCACCGCCGCGTCCGCCGACCCGGCAGATGAATCAGTTGATGATCGACATCACGAAGAGCCCACAAAAGGCCGATCCCAAGCTGGTCAATGCCTACAAGACCAAGGCAGGCCGTGACTTGACCGAACCCGAGCTGCTCGCGATGCCGGAAAGCGAGTACATGAACGACAAGCAGCTCGATTTCTTCCGGGCTCGGTTGCAGACCTTGAAGGACGACCTGCTGTCGAATGCCGGTGAAACCACCGAGCACCTGCGCGAAGACACGTCGATCGTGCCCGACCCGGCCGATCGCGCGACGATCGAAGAAGAACACGCGCTCGAGTTGCGCACCCGCGATCGCGAACGCAAGCTGTTGAAGAAGATCTCGCAATCGCTGGCGCACATCGAGGCTGGCGATTACGGCTTCTGCGACGAAACCGGCGAGCCGATCGGTCTCGGGCGCCTGATCGCCCGGCCGACCGCCACCTTGTCGCTCGAGGCGCAGCAGCGGCGCGAATTGAAACAGAAGATGTTCGGAGACTGACCGCGCCGTCAGGCCCAAGCGGCCCCAGCGATTCCATGAACGACGGCAAAGACACCCGGAGTTTCTTCCGCAAGGTCGTGAACTTTGTCGTCAATCCGCGCGGCGACGGCGCGGATTCCGTGCTCCCTGATGACGAGGAGGCGCGCGAGAGCGAATTCGCCAAGAGCGAGTTGAAGGGAATGATCGAGCGCAAGCGGCGCAACGATTTTGTCCGCAAGCGTGAACTCGATCTGCTGCGCAAACTTCGCCGCGAAGGCCTGACGCCTGAACAACTGGCTGCGCTCGGCAGTTCGTCCGGCATGGCCGATACGCAGACGCGTTCCGACGAGGCGGAACTGTCGGCTCATCCGGACATGAAGGAGCGGATCAACGAGATCGAGCAGCAGATGTCGAACCACGCGCCACCGCTTGCGGCGCGCCGCGCACCGGAACCGCCACTGAACACCGCGCCGGGCCAGCCCGAGGGGATGGGCGTGCTGGAGCGCAGCATGGCCGATACGATCATCGATGCTGCGCAACTCGACGATCCGCCAGCGGCGCGGCCGCTTGCCTTATCTGTGCCACCACAGCCTGCACGGCCAGGCGCTGAGGTGGCGCAGCGCGCTTCGCCGCCCAACTCCGGCTTCGACATGCCGCTGATGCGAACAGCGGGTACGCAGGACGCGGTCGAGGTGACCGAGGTGGGGCACGACCCCGAACTCGACGAGGCGGTGATCTCCTACGCCAACGGTGACAGCGCCGCCGCCGAGACGCTGTTGCGCTCGCTGATCGGCGCGGGCGGTTCGCGGCGCCAGCACAGCGATACCTGGATGGTCGTCTTCGACCTGTACCGAGGGACCGGCCAGCAGGCCAAGTTCGAGGCACTGGCGCACGAATACGCCGAGCGTTTCCACCAGTCGGCGCCGCATTGGTTTTCGGTGCCGAAGATGGTGGCCGAGGCAGCAGCGCATGCGCGGCCGCCCGCGCCGCCAGCCGATCTGCTGGTGACCTGGACCTGCGCCCCCGACCTCGACGCCGCGGTCGTCGACGGCTTGCGCGCGCGCGTGCAGATTGCGTCCTTGCCGTGGGTATTCGACTGGACCGCGCTGCAACGGATCGACGACGAAGCGGTCGGCCCTTTGCTCGATCTGGCTCGGCAATGGGTTGCGCGTGATCTCGAAATGCGCTGGATTGGCGGCGAAATACTGATGACGCTGCTGGCTGCGACCACCCCGGTGGGCGTGCCGCAGGTCGATCAGGGCTGGTGGCAACTGCGCCTGCAATTGCTGCGGCTGGTCAACCGCCCCACCGTCTTCGACGAGGTTGCGATCGACTACTGCGTGACCTATGAAATCTCGCCGCCGTCCTGGGAGCCTAGCCCGTGTCGGGTGCGCATCAGCGGGCCGGTGGGCACGCGCAGCAACCTCACGACCATCATCGGCGAGGCGAACACGTCGTTCATCGAATCGGAGTTCGCCGACGAGCCCGGCCTGATCCAGATGGTCAGCCTGGAATTGGCGGGGCAGATGGTGGGCGACGTCGATGCGGTGCTGCGCAAGCTCGATGCCGAAATTGGTGAGGCGAAGTTGATCGAACTGTCGTGCATCAAGCTGCTGCGGGTCGATTTCATGGCCAGCGGCGAACTCCTGAACTGGGTGCTTGCACACAACCGCGACCAGCGCAGCGTGCGCTTCGTCGATACCAATCGGCTGGTGGCGCGGTTTTTCAGCGCGATCGGCATCGATGCCTATGCAACGGTGAAAGTCAGGACGGTTTGAATTGCCCGATTTCGCCCCCACCTCGCCCTGATGGAACAATTTCACGGCACAACCATCGTCAGTGCGCGCCGCGGGTCGATTGTCGCGCTGGGCGGTGACGGGCAGGTCACGCTCGGCAACATCGTCGTCAAGGCCAGCGCACGCAAGGTGCGAAGACT
>JBDTQC010000162.1:0-7015 GCA_039932405.1 Ideonella sp. | reverse complement strand
TGATCGACGGGTTGTCGGCCTTGCGCGAGATCTTGTCGATCTCGTCGATGTAGACAATGCCGCGTTGCGCACGTTCGACATCGTAGTTGCAGTTCTGAAGCAGCTTCTGGATGATGTTCTCGACGTCCTCGCCAACATAGCCCGCTTCGGTCAAGGTGGTGGCGTCGGCAATCACGAACGGCACGTTCAAGAGCCTGGCCAATGTCTGCGCGAGCAGCGTCTTGCCCGAGCCGGTCGGACCGATCAGCAGGATGTTGCTCTTCGAGAGTTCGACATCTTCCTTGTTGCGGCTCATGTGGCGCAGCCGCTTGTAGTGGTTGTAGACGGCCACCGAAAGAATGCGCTTGGCCACTTCCTGGCCAATCACGTAATTGTCGAGATTGGCCTTGATTTCGCTGGGAATCGGCAAATCCGACTTGCCAGCCTTGGCTTCTCCGGCCTCGACTGGCACTTCATCACGAATGATGTCGTTGCACAGCTCGATGCACTCGTCGCAAATGAACACAGACGGGCCGGCGATCAGCTTCTTGACCTCGTGCTGGCTCTTGCCGCAAAAGGAGCAATACAGCACTTTTTCGCTCGACGAGCCTTTTTTATCGGCCATGGGTTCGCTCAGGATTCAGGGGAATGGCAAGCAAATGATAGAACAAACGGCGAACCGACCTTTCCGAGAGAAAGGCCATGTCCACGGCCATTTCCAGCCACGCAAACGAGGCTCTGGGCGCCGAGGCGCATCGGCCGCCCGTCATCGCAGTGCTCAGGGGCGCTTGTCGATGACCTGATCGATCAGGCCATAGTCCATTGCCTCGGGAGCGGACATGAAATAGTCACGCTCGGAGTCGAGGCGGATCTTCTCCAGCGGCTGACCGGTCCGGTCGGCCAGGATCTTGTTGAGGCTTTCGCGCAGCTTCAGGATCTCGCGCGCCTGGATTTCGATATCCGACGCCTGGCCCTGAGTTCCGCCCGACGGTTGGTGAATCATGATGCGCGAGTTGGGCAAGGCCAGCCGTTTGCCCTTCGCCCCGGCGGCCAGCAGAAACGCACCCATGCTTGCGGCCATGCCCATGCACAAGGTCGAAACCTGCGGCTTGATGAACTGCATGGTGTCGAACACCGACATCCCAGCGCTGACCGATCCGCCCGGCGAGTTGATGTAGAAGAAGATGTCCTTGTCGGGGTTCTCGCTCTCCAGGAACAGCAACTGCGCGACAACCACGTTGGCTGATTGGTCATTGACCGGGCCGACCAGAAAAACGATGCGCTCGCGCAGCAGACGCGAATAAATGTCGTAGGCCCGTTCGCCCCGACCGGATTGCTCGATGACCATCGGAACCATGCCGAGGCCTTGCGTGTCGAGTGCGCTCATCACAGGTATCCTTCAGAAAGTGATTCTTATTCTGTAGATCTTGGGGCCGATTGTCGGACCGCAAGGGGCGAGCTGGATAAACGACGAGGGCACCGCCCTGACGGTACGGTGCCCTGCCCCTTGTCTCGTCGACTGGTGGGCGATCAGTTGGGTGTCGCCATCAACTCGTCGAACGGCAGCGCCTTGTCGACGACCTTGGCCTTCGACATCACAAACTCGGCCACGTTGTTCTCGATCACCACGGCTTCGACTTCCGCCATGCGCTGACGATCGCCAAGGTACCAGCGCATCACCTCGGCCGGCTTCTCGTAACTCTGCGCCATCTCTTCGATGTGGGCCTGCAGTTGATCGGGCCTGGCCTGCAGGTTGTTGGTGCGAACCAGCTCGGACACGGCCAAGCCGAGCCGGACGCGGCGCTCTGCCTGCGGCTGGAAGATCTCGGCCGGGATCGGCGTCTTGTCGGCATCCTTGATGCCACGCTTCTTCAGATCGGCGCGCGCGTTCTCGATCATGCGATCACATTCACCTTGAACCAGCGCATTCGGTACGTCGAGCTCGGCGAGCTTCACCAGGCCGTCCATCACGGCTGCCTTGTTGCGCGCCAGCACGCGGAACTTGACCTCGCGTTCCAGGTTTTTCTTGATATCGGCGCGCAAGGCCTCGACCGTGCCTTCTGTAATGCCCAGCGACTTGGCCAGCGCCTCGTTGACTTCGGGCAGATGCTGCGCTTCGATCTTCTTGACCGTCACCAGAAAATCGGCCTCCTTGCCGGCGACATCCTTGCCTTGATAGTCGTCCGGGAACTGCAGCGGGAAGGTTTTCGATTCGCCGGCTTTCATGCCACGCACCGCCTTGTCGAAGGCCTCCAGCATCTGGCCTTCGCCGATCAGGAACTGGAAGGCCTCGGCCTTGCCACCGTCAAACGGCACGCCATCGATCTTGCCTTCGAAATCGATGGTCACCCGATCGCCCTCGACCGCCGCATCGGCCTGTGCACGCTGCGCAAAACTGCGGCGCTGCTTGCGCAAGATATCCAGCGTCTTGTCGATCGCTTCATCGGTGACTTCGGTAGTGACGCGTTCGATCTCGGCACCAGCCAGGTCGCCGAATTGCACCTCCGGATAGATCTCGAAGGTGGCATCGAAGGCGATCTCGCCTTCGGGCGCGCCTTCTTTTTCGGTGATCTTCGGCGCGCCGGCAACCCGCAGCTTGGCTTCGGTTGCCGCGTCCGAGAAGGCCTGACCGACCTTGTCGTTCATGACTTCATAGTGCACCGAGTAACCGTAGCGCTGCTGGACGACGCTCATCGGCACCTTCCCGGGGCGAAAACCATCGGCCTTGACGGTTCGGGCCAGTCGCTTCAGCCGGGTGTTCACCTCGGAGGTGATGGATTCAGCCGGCAGCGTCAGCGTGATGCGGCGTTCGAGCTTTTCGAGGGTTTCAACGGTCACGGACATGTCAGGAAAACTTTCTGCTATCAAAGCTTGAAGAAGATCGTGGTGCGCGGGGGGGGACTCGAACCCCCACACCATTGCTGGCGTCAGGACCTAAACCTGGTGCGTCTACCAATTTCGCCACCCGCGCTGGCCCTGGACCGACCTCGAATCGAACCGCGGATTTTAACCCGCAGGAGCAGTGATGGTGAAAATCTGCGCCACTGCGCAATAACGCGTGACGCAAAACCACTGGCATGAAGTGGCTGCGTGCCCGGTGGGTTGATGGCGCAACGAAGCCAGGGCAATTCACTGAGTGGACAATGGCGGGGTGAGCGTCGACCACTACGAAAATTTTCCGGTTGCCTCGGTGCTGTGTCCGCCGCACCTGCGCCCAGCAGTTGCAGCGATCTACTGGTTTGCACGCACGGCTGACGACATCGCCGACGAAGGCGATGCCACGCCGGGCCAGCGGCTCGACGATCTGGCAGCCTACCGGCGCGATCTGCATGCCGCGGCAGGCAGCGCGCCGACGTCGGAACGTTGGCAACCGGTGTTCGCCAATGTCGGCGCGGCCATGCGTCGCTGGAACCTGCCGGTCGAGCTTTTCGATGACTTGTTGAGCGCCTTTGAACAAGATCTGACCAAGACCAGCTACCGTGATCGAGCGGAATTGCTCGACTATTGCCGACGCTCGGCCAATCCGGTCGGGCGCCTGCTGCTGAAGCTGTACGGTGTCGATGATTCCCAGGCCCTGCGACAATCTGATGCCATCTGCAGCGCGCTGCAGCTGATCAACTTCTGGCAGGACCTTGGCGTCGATCTCGCCAGGGGCCGCCTTTACCTGCCGCTCGCAGATTGTCTGGAGCATCATGTCGAACCTGCTCGCCTGTTCGCCCGCGAAGACAGCGCCGCCCTGCGGGCCTTGCTCCGCGCCGAGGTGGCGTGGGCAAGATCGATGATGTCGAGCGGTCAGGCGCTGGTGTTTCGGGTCGGCGGACGGGCCGGCTGGGAGTTGCGCCTGGTGGTGCAAGGCGGCCTGCGCATTCTCGAGCAGATCGAGACGAACGGCTTTGACACGATGCTTAGGCGCCCTCGGCTGCGCTTCTTCGACTTTCCTCTGATGCTTTGGCGTGCGCTTCGCATGAATGCTTCGGTACCGCTGTCGACCCGGCCGGCAGCATGAATCCAGCCCCGCCATCGGCCGCCCAGCAGGCCCTCTCGGCTGTCAGTCCGCAGCAATATGTGCAGGAAAAGGCTGCCGGCAGTGGCTCGAGCTTCTACTACGCCTTCCTGTTTCTGCCGCCGGCGCGGCGTGCCGCGATCACCGCGTTCTACGCATTTTGTCGAGAGGTCGACGACGTCGTCGATGAAGTCAGCGACCCGAGCGTCGCAGCGGCCAAGCTGGCCTGGTGGCAATCGGAAGTTGTCACCAGCTTCGCTGGCCAACCAAGTCACCCGGTCACCAAGGCGCTGCTGCCACTCGCGCCTGAATTCGGCATCGAGGCCAAACACCTGCTGGCGGTGATCGAAGGCTGCCAGATGGACCTCAGCCAGAACCGCTATCTCGACTTTGCCGGGCTGGCACGCTATTGCCACCTGGTGGCCGGCGAAGTCGGCGAGGTGGCAGCCAATATCTTCGGCCGCAGTTGCGACACGACTGTTCAGTATGCGCACAAGCTCGGTCTGGCGATGCAGCTGACCAACATCATCCGCGATGTCGGCGACGATGCGCGTCGCGGGCGAATCTACCTGCCGGTGTCGGAGCTGCAGCAATTCGATGTCAAGTCCAATGAGCTGCTGCTGCGCAAGCCGCCCTGGGGCTACAGCGATCGTTTCCAGGCCTTGATGCGCTTTCAGGCCGTGCGCGCACATGCAATCTACGACGAAGCAATGGCCCTGCTTCCCGAGCAGGACCGCAGTTCTCAGAAGCCGGGCCTGATGATGGCCAACATCTACCGCAGCCTGTTGCGCGAGATCGAGGCGGGCGGCTTTCAGGTGTTGCACCAGCGGGTATCCCTGACACCGCTGCGCAAGCTCTGGATCGCGGCTCGCACGCATCTGCGCGGTCGCTGAGCGGTGGTGGCGCAAGCGCGCGGCAAGCTGCACAGTTCGTCTGGAACAGCGGTGATCGGCGCTGGCTGGGCCGGCCTGGCTGCGGCAGTCGAGCTGATCGACAGCGGACGTCGCGTCACGCTGTTCGAGATGGCGGCTCAGGCCGGGGGTCGCGCCCGTCAGGTGCCGGGTCACGAAACGCTTGGTGGTCTCGACAACGGTCAGCACATCCTGATTGGTGCCTATAGCGAAACCCTGGCGCTGATGCGCCGAGTCGGCGCCGAGCCTGATCAGATGTTCTGGCGCTCGCCGCTGCGGCTGATGTATCCCGACGGCAGCGGACTCGCGTTGACATCGGGCCCGGCTATTCCCGCTTTTGTTCGCGGTGTCATCGGCCAGCATCGCTGGTCATGGCGCGACCGCTTTGCCTTGCTGAGTGCCGCGATCGGTTGGCGACTGCGCGGCTTCGCCTGTGCGCCATCGCTGAGCGTTGCTGAACTGACGGCCTCGCTGCCCGCAGGATTGCGCCGCAGCGTGATCGACCCCTTATGCGTGGCTGCGCTCAATACGCCCAGCGATCAGGCCAGTGCAGCCGTCTTTCTGCGCATTCTGCGCGACGCCTTGTTTGCCGGACCCGGTGCGGCCGACCTGTTGCTGCCGCGCCAACGGCTGAGCGCGTTGCTGCCAAGCCCCGCGCTGGCCCATCTGGCTGGCGCAGGAGCCGATCTGCGACTCGGTCATCGAGTTCGCGAATTGACTCGCTGCGAAGACCAGGGCTGGCGGGTGGATGGCGAGGAATTCGGCACGGTGGTCCTGGCTGCCACGTCGACCGAAACGGCACGGCTGGTGGCCGAAATCAGCCCGCCATGGGCCACCACCGCATCGGCCCTTCAGTTCGAGCCGATCGTGACCGTGAGTGTGCGCAGCGAAGGCACCCGCCTGCCGATGCCGATGATGGCTCTGCACACCGATCCGATCGAAGGACCGGCGCAATTCGTCTTCGATCAAGGACAACTCGACGGTGCAGACGGCCTGTTGACGCTGGTGATCAGTGGCGCCTCACCATGGCTGGCACGGGGCATCGAAGTCACTACGGCAAGGGCGCTCGAGCAGGTGCGTCATCAGCTGGGCGGGCACTTGCGCTCACCGCTGCAGGTGCTGCAGGTTCTCACCGACAAGCGCGCAACATTTTGCTGTACGCCGGGGCTGCAACGGCCACCGATGCAAATCGCCGACGGGCTGCTGGCAGCCGGCGACTACATCGAAGGCCCCTATCCGGCGACGCTGGAGGGGGCGGTTCGCAGCGGCCTGGCGGCGGCCCGCGCAACCACTCGAGTCTGAGCGCTCGCCCAGACTATTGTTTGGCGGCGATCTCGTCCGGGCTTTCGTCGACCGGCCAATCACGGATATAGGCCTTCAACATTCGATTCTCAAAATCCTGGCTTTCGACCACCGCCCTGGCCACGTCGTAGAACGAGATCACGCCCATCAGGGTAGTTTGCGCCAGCACCGGCATGTAGCGCGCGTGGTGCTCCAGCATCATGCGACGAACTTCGTCGATTTCGGTGTCGGGCGTACAGGTCAATGGGGCGGTGTCCATGACACTGCGGATCTGGTTGTCGCCGACGCTGCCGTTGTTGGCGGCCAAGGCCTTGATCACCTCCCGAAAACTCAACAGTCCGACCATCGCGCCGTGGTCCATCACGATGAGCGAGCCGATATCGCGGTCGGCCATCGTCTCCACCGCTTCGCGCAGTGAATGCTCCGGCGCAACCGTGTACAAGGTGCCGCCCTTGACGCGCAAGATATCGCTGACTTTCATGCAGACCCCTCGGAAGCTTTGATTCAATATAGCCCACAATCCCGCTGCACAAAAGCAGCGCTTTTGCCCAGCCACTGATGCGGGGGCGAATCAGCGATTTTCGAGCCCGCGACGAACGGAGAAATCATGCCCGGTTTCAGCGACCCAGGTTTCGACACGCTGGCGTTGCACGCCGGTGCTGCGCCAGATCCGAGCACCGGTGCGCGAGCGTTGCCGATCCACCTGAGCACCAGCTTCGTCTTCGAAAGCAGCGAGCACGCGGCGAGCCTGTTCAACATGGAGCGATCGGGGCACGTCTACAGCCGAATCAGCAATCCGACCACGGCGGTGCTCGAAGAG
>JBDTQC010000161.1:0-7023 GCA_039932405.1 Ideonella sp. | reverse complement strand
TCATGACGCCGGATTACACCTACGGTCACACCGTCACCAAGTCGGTGAACGACTACCTGACCAAGGAGGGCGGCTGGACGATGGTGACCAACCAGGTTTCGCCGCTCGGCTCGCCGGACTTCAGTTCGTACCTGCTCAACATCGCCAACTCCGGCGCTGACGTGCTGATCAACGTGAACTGGGGACGTGACGCGGTGCTGTCAATCCAGCAGGCCAAGCGGTTCGGCATCTTCGACAAGATGAAGCTTGTGGTGCCTTACCAGATCCCGTTTCTTGCCCCCGAAGTGGGCGGCGGGCTGCTGGAAGGTGTCTACGCGGCGACCGATTTCTGGTGGACACTCGAGGACAAATATCCCCTGGCCAAGATGTTCGTCGAGTCGTTCGAGAAAAAGTACGGCTACAAGCCCGAATGGGGCGCCGAGAACGCCTACGTCAGCTTCGCGCATTGGGCGCGCATGGTCGAACAGGCTGGCAGCTTCTATCCACCCGACGTCATCAAGGCCTTCGAAAAGGGCGAGAAAATGCCGTCGCTTCTCGGCGACGTGTATTACCGGCCGCAAGACCACCAATGTGTTCGCCCGGTCATCATCGTCAAAGGCAAGCTCGCCAAAGACATGAAGAGCAAGGAAGACTTCTGGGAAGTCGTAGAGATCGTGCCCGGCGAAAAGGTGATCCAGCCTGCGGACGCGTTCGGCTGCAAGCTCGGGCCCTACACCTGAGCTGATGTTGCGCTCGTTTTCGGCCGGACTGCGCCCTGCGGCGCGGCCCGGTCCTACCTCCAACGCTGATTCCGACCAGAGCCGCCTGTGATCAACTGGGCAACTTTCGTATCGCAGGTTTTCAACGGTCTGGTGCTAGGCGCCTTGCTGGCGCTGATCTCCTCCGGACTGACAATCATCTACGGCACGCTCGGGGTCCTCAACCTCGCTCACGGCGCCATGTTCATGCTGGGCGGCTACGCCGGCTATCTGGCATTCACATACACCGGCTCGTTCATCGTTGCGCTGATAGCAGGCGCGCTGTTCGTGCTGGTGGTCGGTGTGGTGATGGAACGCGTCATCATCCGACACTTCTACGCCCGCACCGGCGAGGATCAACTGCTGGTCACCTTCGGCATCGGCATGGTGATGGTCGAGACGATCCGCTACTTCTTCGGCAGCTTGTCGCTTTCGGTACCTGCGCCGGCGATTGTCTCGGGCATTACCCCGATGGGTTTCATGCTCTATCCGACCTATCGGCTGGCGCTGGTCGGCATCATCGCGGTCGCGCTGACCGCGCTGTACCTGGTCCTCTACAAGACGCGACTCGGCTTGACCGTGCGCGCCGGAATTGAGGATTCAGTGATGGTGGGCGCACTCGGCATCAACGTGAATCGGGTATTCACACTGGTTTTCGGCATTGGCGCCATGGCCGCAGGGTTTGCAGGCATCGCGAATGCTCCGGTTGTTTCACTCACTCCCGACATGGGTGAAGCGATCCTGGTTCAAACCTTCGTCGTCGTTGTGATCGGCGGTGTCGGCTCGTTTGCAGGCGCGATCCTCGGTGGCCTGGTGGCCGGCGAGATCATCAGCATCACTGCGATGGTCGACCCCGCCTATTCCTATGTGATGCTGTTCGTGGCAATGACGCTGGTGCTGATGTTGCGCCCGCATGGATTGCTCGGCACAGCCAGCCGCGAGTGAGCGCGAGTTCTTGATGCACAAACGACGACCCTATCTGCTCGAAGCCCTGACTGCCTTCGGCCTGCTCATTGCGCCCTTTGTTCTCCCCTACCTCGACTTTGCACCAGATACCGTCAATCGGATTCTGGTCTGGGGTCTGTTCGGGATCGGCTTCGACATTCTGTTCGGATACGCCGGCTTGCTTTCGTTCGGTCAAGCCGCGTTTTTTGGGACCGGCGGCTTCGTGGCCGCCTATCTGCTGACGCAAGCAGGTTTCCCGCACGTCGTCACGGCACTCGTGATCGGCATGATCGCCGCCGCGGTCACCGGTTATCTTGTCGGTCTGGTGGCACTCCGGCGAACCGGAATCTACTTCGTGATGATCACTGTGGCGATCGCCGAGGTCTTCTTCTTCGTCGAATTTTCGCCGCTCTCCCAGTTCACCGGCGGTGAAAACGGGCTGCCCGGCGTTCCGACCCCGACCTTTTTCCTCGGTTTCACCACCATCAAGTTCACCACCGGTTGGTCGCTGTACTGGTTTCTGGCGCTGTGCTATTTCATCGGCATGGTGATTGCGCTTCGAATCGTGCGTTCGCCGATCGGTGCCATCCTGAACGCCATTCGCGAAAACCCGCTGCGGGCTGCCGCCGTCGGCCACAACGTGCATGGATACAAGCTGACCGCCTTCGTCATCGCAGCGTCCTACGCCGGATTCGCCGGTGGGCTGCTCGGCGTCATGCAGGCGTTCATGCCGCCCGACGCCTTCATGTTCCACACCTCTGCGCAACTGGTCATGCAGACGGTGATCGGCGGGGTCGGCACGCTGTTCGGCCCGCTGCTCGGCGCTGCGGTCTGGTTGTATCTGCAGGATTTTCTGCAATCGGCGTTCAACCTCGGTGCCAGCTGGGCGCTGGTGCTGGGGGTGATCTTCGTATTGCTGGTGTGCTTCCTGCGCCGCGGCGTGATTGGCGGCATTGCCGACCTCTATCATTACCTGACAAATAAAAATCAACGCGTCGCGCGAGAGGCTGCCGCTCTGTCAGCCGACGACAACTTGACCGTCAACGAAAGTGAAGTGGCTGCGGCAGCCCCGGGATTCCGCAGGCCGGAAGTTGCGGGGTCTGGGCCGATCCTGCAGGTGCGTGGCCTCAGCAAGCACTATGGCGGTCTGGTCGCCAACAGCAACATCGATTTCAGCGTCAATCACGGCGAACTACGCGGCGTCATCGGACCCAACGGCGCAGGCAAGAGCACGTTCTTCAAGATGCTGACCTGTGAAGTCAAACCGAGCTCGGGAACGATTGTTTTTGAAGGCCATGACATCACCGGCATGAGCGTGACCGACGCCTGTCAGCTGGGCCTCACCAAGAGCTACCAGGTCAACCAGTTGTTCAACCGGCTCACCGTGCGCGAGAACATGACGATTGCGGTGCTCGCCAGATTGCGCGGCAAGTTCCGGGTCGACATGTGGCGGCTGACGGAGAACATACCGGGCCTGGCCGAGCAGGTTGCGCACAACCTGGCTCTCGTCAACCTCACAAGGCGCGCCGACAAGCCGGTATCGGCGCTGGCCTATGGGGAGAAGCGCCGACTCGAGATCGGTCTGGCGCTGGCCGCATCTCCAAGCCTGCTGTTGCTGGATGAGCCGCTGGCCGGGATGAGCCCGCAAGAACGTGTTGAAACAGTCAAGCTGCTCAAATCTATCAGCAAAGGCCGTACCATGATCGTGATCGATCACGACAAGGATTCACTGTTCGAACTCGTTGAGCGGGTCACCGTGCTGCAGGAGGGCCGTGTGCTGGTCGAGGGAACGCCGCAAGAGATCGAGGCGAACGCGCAAGTCCAGGAAGCCTATCTGGGTGGAGTGGCCATCACATGAGCTTCTGTCCGGCCGTTGCCGACACGGCGCGCAGCCCAGCGCAAGACACGGAGATCGCCCAGTGAGCCTGCTCGAAGTTTCCGCACTCAACAGTTATTACGGCGACTCGCACATTCTGTTCGACGTTGGTCTGCGTGTCGATGCGCACGAGGTCGTTGCCCTGCTGGGACGCAACGGCGCCGGCAAGAGCACCACCCTGAATACCTTGATGGGTCTCGTCAAGCCGCGCTCGGGCCGGGTCGTTTTCGATGGCACCGACATTGCCGGCAAGCCCTCCTACCAGATCGCGCAGGCCGGCATGCAGCTGGTGCCGGAAGACCGGCGAATCTTCGGCAGTCTGAATGTCGAGGAGAACCTGATACTGGCGGGGCTGACGGCAAAAAGTGCATGGCCGCTGCAGCGGATCTACGACATCTTTCCCCGCCTTGCCGAGCGCCGAACCAGCCGAGGCACCGACTTGTCCGGTGGCGAACAGCAGATGCTGGCCATCGCCCGCGCGCTGGTCCGCGACCCGAAGCTGGTCCTGCTCGACGAGCCCTTCGAAGGACTGGCGCCGGTAATCGTGCGCGACCTGCTGACCGCGTGTCGCAAGCTGGCAGATGCCGGCCAGACCATCGTGCTGGTGGAGCAGAACCTGGCGGCCGCATTGGCGCTGGCCAATCGCGTCTACATCATCAACAACGGGCACATCGCGCACGAGGGATCGGCGCAGGAAATCAAGGCGGATCCGCGCTTGTTGCAGAAGTATCTCGGCATCTAGCGCATTCGGCGCCGACCTCGCATGAGCAGCCCAGCGTATGTGATCGGCCATGTCAGCGTCAAAGATGCGCAGCAATGGGCCGAGTACCGCAACGGCGTTCCTGCCACGCTGATCGAATGGGGCGGCGAGGTGTTGCTGCGTGGGCAACGCCGCGCGGTGTGGGATGGCACGCACCAGCATACCGACACGGTCGTGCTGCGTTTTGCCAGTCTGGATGACGCCACCGCCTGGCACGAATCTGCGGCCTACCAGGCGCTGATCCCACTGCGTCAACGGGCCGCCGAAATCGATCTGGTTGTTTTCGAGGGTTGATCGGATCGCTGGCGAGTCCCTGCACCAGCCGCTGGCAAAAACAGATCTGGCTCGGGTTGATGAACAATGTTTCGCCCAATCAGCTTGGCGCAACGTCCTCGACGATCAGAGAGTCGCTGACGGTTTCGGCCCCGATCAGACGAGAAATGCGGATCGGGATGCCTTCACGCTGAAACAGTGCGGCCTTGCTCTGCAGTTCACTGTCTGCCAGCGTCATGCGCGCTCGCTGGCGCAAATAATCGGCCCAGGAAGCCACGACATAGCGTTCAACGAACCGGTCTTCCTCCTCCAGGTCGCGAAACATCCGCCAACTGGTCGCGCCACTGCGTCGGCGGGTCGGTCCGATGGCCTTGATCGCCTTGAGAAAGTCCGCTCGACGATCCCGGTCGACGCGGTATTCGAGCTGGATCAGCACCGGGCCATCATCGGGCAGCGGCTCGATGTTGATCGTCAGGTCGAGCAACTGGACCCGCGGCGATACGTCGGCCTCGCTTCCAAGCTTGACCTCGAAGCGCCGTGTCAGCACGAACAGCAGCAGCATGGCAACGGCCGAGGTCGCCAGTGAAATGCGGATTCCCGCCACCGACGCCAACATCCCCCAGAAGGCGCTGCCAGCCGCCAGGCTCGCTTGTGTCGCAACCAGGTTCATAGACAAGGCACGCGCCCGAACCCAGACCGGGGCCGAGCTCTGGGTTCCTGCGGACAGGCTGGCCAGTACACAAACCCAGGCGGCGCCTCCAGCCGCGGCGCCCACCAGCGTGATCGCGGTGATGCTGCTGACCGACACCATCCCCACTGCGACCGCCCAAGCGACGAATCCATAGGTCACGATGCGGTTCAACGAGGTTTTCTTCAGCTGGTGCGGAAGCGACAATGCGCCCAGAATCGCCCCCGCGCCGAACCCCGCCGACAGCAAGCCGAAGCCGGCGGCACCGAGCCCGAGCAAATCGCGTGCGATCACCGGCAGCAGCGCCCAGAATGAACTCGCGCACAGGCTGAAGCTCAGGTTGCGGACGATCAGTGCGCGCATCGTCGCGGAGTTCCACGCAAATCGCATGCCGCTGACCACACCCGACAGCAAGCGCTCCGGCACGCCTGGCAAGCTCGCCTCGCGAGGCTTCCACTTCAGCACCGCAGCGATCACCCCCGCGAAGCAGGTGGCGCTCACCAGCAACGCACTGCCTGAATTGAACAGTGCAGCAATCGCGCCCGCAAGCGCAGGACCGATCGCTCGCGCCACATTGAAAGCGACCGCGCCAAGCGCGACCGCATGCGCGAGCTCGGTTCGCGGCACGAATTCGTTGACGCTGGCCTGCTGAGCGGGCATGTAGAAAGTGAAACCGCAACCTACCAGAAATGTCATCAGCAGCAGCGATAGCGGTCCGATCACTCCGGCGAGCGCTGCGACACCCAGAATGGCCACCGTTGTCAGTATCATCACTTGCGTGACCAGAATCACCTTGCGTCGATCGACGATATCGGACAAGGCGCCTGCGATCAGACCGAACAGCAGCGTGGGTGTAGTGCTCGCCGTTTGCACAAGGGCGACCATCAACGTCGATGGCGTGAGCGTCGCCATCAACCACGACGACAGCGTCGCCTGCATGGTGTAGCCCAGCGCAGCGCCAATCGAGCCGAAGTAGAACAGCCGGAAAGCAGGCCTGCGAAGCGGCGAACCCTCCAGCGCGGCGTTCAATCGAAACTTGGACAGTGGATTCACGAGTCGCGTCTCAGTCGCTCGCCCTCTCAAGCACGGACTCGGACATTCCCATTGGTTGCGGCTGCAGATTGTCCCGGAATCCACGGGCTCCCACAATGGCATGTGCTCCCGCAACCGGCTCGCCGAACGAACGCGTTACCAAGGCGCTACCAAGGCAGGCTGCCGAACCGATCCGCCAGAAAATCCAGCAACGCTCGCACCGCCGGCGACAAGTGCCGGCGTGATGTGTAGAGGCCGTAGATCGACATCTCGGGCGGCGTCCAGTCCGGCAACACCCGTTGCAGGCTGCCGTCAGCCAGGTGCGGGTTGGCCAGATAGGTCGGTTGCAGGGCCAGCCCGCCACCGGCCAGCGCGGCACGCAGCAAGGCGGTGGCCTCGTTGGCACTGAAGTGGCTGCCGACGTTCACCTGCGTGTGCTCCGAGCCGCGGCTGAGCTTCCATGCTGCCTTGCCGAAGTTGGCATAGGTCAGGCAACGGTGTGTGGCCAGATCGGCCGGCAACTGCGGCACGCCGTGGCTGGCCAGGTAGGCCGGCGAAGCCACCAGCACGGACGCGCATGGCGCCAGCACGCGGCCGATGAGCGCGGGGTCCGGCTCGGCGCTGATGCGGATGGCCAGGTCGATGCGTGAGTCGACCAGGTTGAGCGCGCCCTCGCTGGCGTTCAGGTCGATCTTGAGTTGCGGGTACAGCT